>JAGLPR010000140.1 GCA_023137255.1 Bacteroidales bacterium
CGGATGGCCCTTACAGGGTATCCCCCCATGTTCTCTTCCTGTCCGGGTACATGACGCTCCTTTCCGTGGAGCACATAGCTCCTGAGGTTTGCATCCACAACTCCCTCCTTGTCGCTGGCTAGTAAATTGGAGAAGCTTTTTCCTGTCATCACTTCCGGGATCTCCACCCCGGCCAGTTCCAGGAAGGTGGGAGCCAGGTCGGTGGTGCTGATAAAATCGTCCAGCACCCTTCCGGGATTTTTCACCCCTTTGCCCCAGCGAACTGCAAAGGGTATGCGGGCCCCGGAATCGTAGTTGTTGGATTTACACCGCGGGAACGGCATGCCGTGGTCGCCTGTGACCACGATGATGGTGTTTTCAAGTTCTCCATACTCTTCCAGCAGCCTGATGGCGCTTGCCACCAGTGTATCGAATCGTTGTACCTCGTAATAGTAATCGGCCACATCGCTCCTTACGATCTCATGGTCGGGGAAGCATTCAAACAATTCTATCTTATCCGGGTCCATACCACTCAGGACCCCGGTTCCCCTGTCGTAGGGACGATGGGGGTCCGATGATCCCAGCATGAAACAGAAGGGCTGATCATCAGTTCTCTCGGCCATAAATGTTGCGAACCCGGTTCTTGTGTAATCATGGCCGGCCGGGTGTCTCTCCCAGTTGCTGATATCGCCGGGCCCCCAGCTTTTCCGGTAGCGCCCGATCTTGTATCCGGCATCTTCCAGCAACAGGGGATAAACCGGTGTGGAAGGATCCAGGGTGCTCCATAGATTGGCCCCGGGTCCCAGTCTCCAGTGGTACTGACCAGTGAGGATGGCATTCCTCGACGGCGTACAGGAGGGCGAAGAGATGTAGGTGTGATTAAACAGGATTCCCTCGCTGGCCACCCTGTCGAACGCCGGGGTTTGAACCACCGGGTCGCCATAAGCGCCAGCATGGGGCCATCCCCAGTCATCAGCTATGGCAAACAGGATGTTGGGACGCATTGGAGCTTCCTGCTGACAACCCTGAAAAGAGAAAACAGAAAGAATGGCTCCTAGGATGATTGGGAATCTGGACATATTGAACAGTTTTGGGGTTTAAACTGCAATATGCAAAATAAAAACCTTTACTCCTTCTCTTCGATCTCTATATCTTTTAGCTTCTCCAGCTCTTCTTTTACCTGATCGGTGCCCCAGGAGGGCCAGAGGGGATCGTTGTTCTGAAATTCATTGAACTTCTTTTCTGCATCCAGGAAGATAGGTTTGGCTGCTGCTGGACCACCACCCATATAATCGGGCAAATTCATGGCCATCATCCCATCCAGAAAGGCTGCCCTGGGGTTTTCGGGACCCAGCTCTTTGGCTCTGTCCAACTCCCAGGTAACATCCTGAAAGTATTCGGGTCCCCTGGTGGCCGGATCCACGCTCATCATGCCTATGTAATAGAGGGCTTTCAATACGTGGATCTCTGACTCCTCAGGTGCTAGTTCAGACGCTTTGTCGAGCGACTTTTTTGCCCGCACAAGGAGGGTATCGCTCTTTGCCGGATCGCTTTCCTCTAAACTGGCGATAATAAGTATCTGGGAAGCGTAATAAAAGGGAATCCACTGATCGGGATATTTTTGAGCGAACTCTTCAAAGGTGGTGACACACTGCAGTGAACTTTCAGGGTCGGCTGCATCGTTCATCAGTTCGATGGCTTTTAGCATGCCTTTTTGATATTTCTTTCCCTGGGACATGGACGGAAGGGAGACCAGGATGATCATCAAAAGAAACAGTATTTTTTTCATGGAATTCGGTTTTATTGAATATTGGTTACAGGTAAATTTAGGAAGAACCACTCCATGAAAAAACTGTATCTGGCTGAAAGGCGGTTTTTTATCGGTGGAAGAGGGAAACTGACCGATGAGTGGTGCGGTCTACTGGTCGAGCCAGTCTTTAAAGGTGGCGAGACGGTCGCGACTGATATAGATCTGGTCGTCGTCGGAATGAAGAAGGCGGACTTTGAGTTTGCTACCTGAAAGAGTAATTAACTCGGTGATCGCCCGGTGAGAGGTAATGTACCTGCGGTTGATCCGGTGAAACATAGAAGGGTCAAGGATCTCTCCCAGTTTGTCCAGGGTGTAATCCACTACGTAATTCCGGTTTTGGTCGGTGTGAATAAATGTTCCTTTTTGCTGGCTGTAGAAGAAAAGGATGTTCTCCACATCTACAGACTTAATGTGATCGCCCACCTTTACCATGAAACGCAGCTTATAAGGTTTGCTGATCATCTGCCTGATGTTCTCAAGCAGATCGCTCCCTATCGCCGGAAGGGGCGTTTTGTGCTTGTATTGACGTTTGTATTTTTCCAGTGCGGTCTGCAGCTCAACCTCTGTTATCGGTTTTAAGAGGTAATCCACACTGTTGACCTTAAAGGCACGTATGGCATACTCCTGGTAAGCTGTGATAAATATGACCGGCGATTCGACCCTTACCCTGTCAAATATATCAAACGAGATTCCGTCGGCCAGTTGGATGTCCATAAAAACCAGGTCGGGACTTTCATGCTGTCCGAACCATTGAACCGCTTTGCTTACCGAGTCGATAACAGAGAGCACAGTGATTTCAGGATCAATCTTATTCAAAAGGGTCCGGATCCTTTCCGCTGTTAAGTGCTCGTCTTCTATAATGATCACTTTCATCCTATGCGTTTTAAGCGGGGATGGTTGGAACCCTAACAATGAAGGATCCGTCCTCTTCCTGAATCAGCAGTGAATCTTCTGAAAAGAAATCCACCTGTTTACGCAGGTTTTCCAGGCCCATGCCCAGTGATGGTTCTGTGACCTCTTTTTTCCTGAGATTGTTCTTTATAATCACATGTCCCTGTTCTGTGGAGAGGATATCAATGTGCAGGGGATGCTCCCCTGATATTTCATTGTGTTTGATGGCATTTTCGACCAGCAGCTGCAGGGAGAGCGGGATGACCATCCGTGTCTGATCCAGATCCAGGGAATGGTTCACCTGCAGGTTTTCCCCAAACCGGATTTTCTGTAAATAGATGTAATCCTCAAGGAACTTCAGCTCTTCGTTGAGGGGTACCAGTTCGTTTTCCCGTTGTTCGAGCACATAGCGATACACATCCGACAGTTTATTCACAAACTGGGTGGCCCTATCTGCATCTGTGTTGATCAGGGTAGCCAGAGAACTGAGACTGTTGAAAAGGAAATGGGGTCTTACCTGGTCCTTCAGTGACTGGTATTGCAGTGCCAGGTGTGCCCTTTTCAGTTCCTCTTGCTGAATGGCTGCCTCCTTCCAGTTTTTAAAGAAGAGCACAGTATTTCCAAGCACCAGGGAGAGAAACATGAAAATGTAAACCACTTTCAGGCTGGGAGCAATTAAGTCCAGCACGGCCCTGAATCCAATATTTTCTGTCAGCATGAGCCAGGTGGAGAGTCCCAGGAAAATGATCAAACCCGTGAAGACGAAAAGTGTAAGTATCTGATAAACAAGTCGTTTAATAGGTTGTTTAAGCCATGGAAATTTTTGCTCCAGCACCAGGGAAATATGGACCATACCCTTCCAGGCCGGATAACCAATGGCCACTGAGAACATGCAGTTCTGGAAAAACACTTCCACCGACCACAGATCCCCGGGAATGGTGAATATGGATATCACATTTCCAATGGCAATCAGGATCAGGAAATCCCTGAGCAGGAGCAGGATTATTCGGAATACTTTTTTACGGTTCATCCAGAAGGCGTTCCAAAGTGGATACAAGATACTTAATTGGCACCGAATTATTGCAGCTTATCCAGTTCCGCCTTTGCAGCCTCTTCTCCCCAATTGGGCCAAAACGGATCGTTGCTGTTGAAGGCTTCAAATTTGGCAATGGCCTTTTCCAGGATCGGTTTGGCCAGTTCGATGCCGCCTCCCATGGAGGGCGGCAGGTTCACTTTGTTAACTCCTTCCAGGAAATAGATCCGTGGATTATCAGGATTCAGGGCTTTTGCGGTCTCCAGCGAACCGAACATTTTTTCCATGTACATCATCCCCCTGCCCATGGGATCCACCAGGATCCTGGATGGGTAGAGGAAGGCCTGCAACACGTGCAGCTCCGACTCTTCCGGTTCCAGCTTCAGGGCGGCATCAAGCAGCTCTTGTGCACGGTCGAGTACCTGGTCCTTCTTTTCTCCGTCGGCTTCATCGAAGCTCATAACAACCAGGGAGTAGGAAGCATAATAGTAAGGCATCCAAAGGGTCTTTTCAGCCGAGGCGATCCTTTCAAACCGGTTGGCACATTCCAGGTATTCATCCGGACCCGATGCATTGTCGAGTGCTTCAATGGTGCTTGTCATGGCTTCCTGGTACTTGTTCTCTTGAGTGAAAGTTGGAAGCGTGATGGCAATGATGCTGAGAATTAGGCAGACTTTTTTCATGAGTATAAGTTTTTAAAATGATAGTAGAAATACTAGAACAGCCTGACGTCCCACCGATGGCAGAACGGGTTGAGAAGCATACAGTCCATCTTCCCCGGGAGTGTTGGAGTAGGTGTAAGCATATACATTCTTAAATCCGAACAGGTTGGTGATATTCATATGGATGATAAAATCGTTGTTGAACAGACTGGTGACATAGGTAATGTTCATGCTGATGTCGTTGTAGCACCCGGCCCTGCCATCCATAAACTCCTGGCTGTTTTTATCATCGTAGGGTCGTGGACTGGCAAAGGAGTAGGTGAAGCCGGCAAAGGTAGTTATCCTGGTAAAGAAGTATTTGAAGACCAGTGAAAGGTTGTGCGCCGAGGCGTAACTGGGTGGGGCATATTCCGGAAAATCTTTGTAGTCTCTATTAGTATCCAGGTAGCTGTAAGATATCCAGTAGTCGAGGCCATTCACCGATGCCTGGTCACGCCAGAAGACATCCAATCCTCCTGCATATCCCGCTCCGTTGTTGTTGTAGTTCAGTGGGTTCGGATCAAAGGGATCGCTGTACTTCACCAGGTCGTCATACCGTTTCATATAGGCTTCGGCACGGAATATTCTCCTGTTCTTCCTGTATTGATAGTTGAGGATATAGTGATCGGCTCTTTCAGCAGCCAGCTGGGGCGCCATTTTCAGGATCTCGAATTCGGGGGTCTGGTGATATTTCCCCCAGGCCAGTGAAACCTGGCTGTGGGTACTGGTTTTGTAGGCAGCAGCAATCCGCGGTGAAAGATCGAAGGTTTCCAGCAGCGAGGTATACTCTGCCCTGGCCCCAACTCGAAGTGCAAACTTTTTGGAGAGTTTAATCTCCGATTCAAGAAACATGGAGGG
>JAGLPR010000141.1 GCA_023137255.1 Bacteroidales bacterium
AAAGTATCCTCATATTTCGGGTCATTTGCATGACTGACAAATTCCAAGCCACCATCTTCCAGCAGGTCGATCAACTCCTGGGTATTGTCTAGTTCGTCACGCATGATGGCATTGAATTTCTGTAGCTCAGGATCGCCGTCCCAGCTTGGTGTTTTATCCGGCCTGTGAGGAGCGACGCTTAGCTTTTCAGCATTGCGGTCCCTTATAGCCTGTGCCTCGGCAAAATTACCTACACTTCTGAAAATGCTGCTGTATATTTTCAATGCTTTCACCATGTTTAAGATGAACTCCTTTTCAGGAGCAGATTCACTTGCACCTTCCATCAATCTGATGGCCCTGTTAACCCTGGAAACATAATTATTAACGACACCGGAAGGAACTTCGCGGTGGCCACCATGAATATCGGTATAATCCATGCGGGCCTCCTGTTCCGAAGGATTAAAAATGTGCGGCAGGAAATAAGCCTCTTCTTCTTCTGAAAGTCTGTCTGGTGCAACTACCAGTGGCCTTGTTATATGCCTGGCAGATACACCCCAATAAATACCTGTGGGTCCACGCATGGCGGCACTTCTATATTTGTTCGCCTCTTCCAGTTCAATAAAAGCATTAAACAGTTGTTCTGCCGAACCCTCACCGGCCCATTCCTCACAGATACTATACAATTGCTGCATCACGTCGATATGACCTTCAGGCGGTGGTGGGCCAAGATTCCCCACCAGCAGATCAAAAAACTTATTTACTGCATCAAGCCTCTCGTAACCCCTGTCGTAAGATGCCCTGAAACTGATGAACACTGTATTGGCACTTCCCGTGGCAAGCGCATGGGTACTCCTTAAAATATCAAGAGGGAACAACAGACCCCTGACCGGGTAGTTGCCTGTAATCATGCTGCTTATTCCCCTTACCTTATCCGAATTGTGGCTCTGGAAATAGCAGCCATCGGGCAAATGAGCAAAAATATCATCCTTCTCTTCATCAGAAAACATGGATCCTGTTAAGTAGATTGAAACATCCTGTCCTGCCTGTTCCGCCCCATCTTTAAATGTATTCATCAGAGTTGCTACCCTCTCCCCCATGCTGTGGTTCTTACAATGCGTGGGACCATTGGGCCCGGTGTACTGCCAGTCAGACCAGCAAATTCCCGATCCTGCATCGTTGGTTTTAAAAAAGAAGGTATGGATCTCAGGAACATTTTCCAGCAATTCGGCAACCATACCCGCGAACATCTCCTGTGTCTCTTCTACACTGACGCAGGGTGCAAAAGCCGGATGGTTTCCCCTTCTCGGATGATCAACCCTGGCGCCCCGCATATGTGGATACGCCTCAAAGAATGCCTCAGGTAAGTAGTTGGGTTCATAAGACCAGAACGCTGCATCCAGTCCGTATTCGCGTAAGATCTCAGCTTTTGCGAGAAGCAATTCACGGTTTTTCTTCACAAATTCTGCCGGGATAAAAGGGGCAATTTTCGGATCGGGAAAGAACTTATAGGGGGTTGGATTATAGCTTGTGTATTCAAACCAGAAATTTCTTCCTTCAGGTATGTCATGAAATCCTTTATCAGCCAGGGTACTGATATTGACTTCAACCCTGCCGAATGGCTTCAACCTGGCAGCCTGTTCCGCCAGCTTGCGAAATTCACCCAGATCCCTGATCGGGGCATGGATCACAAATACTTTTTCCGGTTGCTCCTTATTGCTGTTTCCGGTTGCATAGCTCGTATTTACAACAAAAAACAGACAAAAAAATGCTAACTTGACAAATCTATCTTTAATGCTGAAAGTAAACATAACTTAATTCTCTTTGAATGAAACTTTATGACTGCAAATTAAGTTACGTTTTCTTATAAAACAATAACATTAGGGAAAATATAGTTGTTTATATTTATATCTGGATTTTGACATCCTCCCTTTCCTAAAGAAAAGGGATTCCATTGGCTTCTATGAAGCCACGGACAGTACTTCCTCGCGGTTTCCTACAGGTTCCTGCTGCCGACCGCTAATGCGGTTCGCCGCACAGGCCATCCCCGTCTGTCCGACGGTTAGTATATTCTTCGCAGCATTAACATCTGCATGCTCCTCATGTCCGCAGGCCAGACACCTGAAAACAGCCTGTGATGCTCTGTTCTCTTTTGCCGTGTGCCCACAACTCGAACAGCGCTGTGAGGTAAGCCTGGGGTTGACTTCAGCCAGCATCCCTCCCATCCAAAAGAGCTTGTAATCAAGTTGCCGTCTGAATTCAAACCACCCTTGGTCAAGAATGGATTTGTTCAACCCGGACTTGGCCCTGACACTCCTGCCCGGCTCTTCGATAGTCCCCTTTGCCGATGCACTCATGTTCCTGATCTGTAATTCTTCCACATACACCTTTGCTTGGTTTTCGCTTATGTCAGTACTCAATTTATGAAGGAAGTCCGATCGTACATT
>JAGLPR010000142.1 GCA_023137255.1 Bacteroidales bacterium
GTAACCTTGCACTCTCTTATGAGGCGCTGAGAAAGGGAGGGAACTGGCCCTGTATTCTGAATGCAGCCAACGAGGTTGCAGTGGAGGCCTTCCTGAAGGAGAAGATTGGATTCCTTGAGATTCCGGATGTGATTGAAAATACACTGGGAAAGTCAACATTCATAAAGGCTCCCGGATTGGAAGATTATTATAATGCAGATCTGCTGGCCAGGCAGGTTGCCAAAGAACAAATATTATAGGAATGGATGTATTAATTAAAATAGCCCAACTTCTTGTAAGTCTGTCAATCCTGATAGTTCTTCACGAAATGGGTCACTTTGTCCTGGCAAGGATCTTTAAAGTCAGGGTTGAAAAATTTTACCTCTTCTTTGATGCAGGATTCTCCCTTTTTAAGAAGAAGATTGGAGATACTGAATACGGGATTGGATGGCTTCCCCTGGGAGGATATGTGAAGATCAGCGGAATGATCGATGAGTCCATGGACCGCGAGCAGATGAAAAAGCCGGCCCAACCCTGGGAATTCAGATCCAAAAGAGCATGGCAGCGCTTACTGATCATGCTTGGAGGGGTCATTGTGAATTTTCTTCTGGCACTCCTTATATATATACTGGTGTTTTTCAGATGGGGAGAAGAGTATGTCCCGGTGGACCGCATTGAGTATGGCTACCAGTTTGAGCAGGAGTTACTGGATTTTGGGTTGCTGAATGGCGATAAGATCCTGGCACTGGATGGCGTAGAGGTGGATCGGTGGATAGCCATTCATCACGACATCGTGGTAAACGAAACCCAGATTATCCAGGTAGAGCGCGAAGACAAGCTGATGGATATTCATGTGCCGGAGGGAATGACCTCGAAGTTGCTGAAGCTGGAATATGTGATGCAACCACGAGTTCCTTGCGAAGTTGCCGGGTTCACCGACAACAGAATGGCCCAGGCTGGGGTTGAAGTGAACGACAGGGTCATTGGAGTCAATGGTACCTCCATTCAGTTCTATGATGAGTTTGTGGATATGACCAGGAAGGAAGCGAATACCTCCTTTGACCTGACTCTGTTGCGTGGTACAGATACCATTCAGGTCACGACCTCCACTGATGAGATCGGTTTTTTCGGTTTTTCACGAAAGCTCTACAACGAATTTTTTGAGACAGTGGTGGTGAAGTACTCATTCTTTCAATCCATACCTGCCGGGATCAACCGGGGATTTGATATCACGAAGAGTTACCTCAAGCAGTTAAAGATGCTGTTCAAGCCCGAAACGAAAGCGTATGAGGAGCTTGGAGGATTTATTAAGATTGGAAGTATATTTCCCTCCACCTGGGACTGGGAGAGGTTCTGGAACATGACTGCCTTTCTCTCCATCATTCTGGCCATCATGAATATCCTGCCCATTCCTGCACTGGATGGCGGACATGTGATGTTCCTGATGTTTGAAATAATCACAGGACGGAAGCCGGGCGATAAATTCATGGAGTATGCGCAGATTGTTGGGATGGTACTGCTGTTGAGTTTGCTGCTTTATGCCAATCTGAATGACATCATCGGATTATTTAAGAATTAGACCAATTATTTACTATTTTTGTAAAACGAACCTTATAAATATTAGAAATGGAAGCTTTTATAATCCTTGCAATAGGAGTGTGGCAAATTGTCGTGATTGTTTTGATTGTCCTGCTGCTTTTTGGCGGCCGCAAGATCCCCGAGCTTATGCGCGGTGTGGGACAGGGCATGAAAGAGTTCAAAAAGGCCACATCTGAAGATGCCGACGATGATATTGTGGATGACACAGAAGATTCAAAGAAAATCAAAGATGGCAAGGAGTAATATCCTGAAATACTTTAAGGCCTGTCTTCTTAAACGGACAGGCTTTTTTGTCTTTGTTACTTTTATGCTGGTTGCTCAATCGTGCGACACGGTGAATAAACAGGGTGGAGTAGCTGGGAAGATCATGCCCAACATTACCGGAGCTGCAGGTGAAGTGCTGGTGGTGATGGATAAGTTCAACTGGGAAAATTCGGCAGGCGAACTGTTGCAGGATATTCTGAAGGATGAGTTTCCCGGTCTTCCTCAGTCGGAACCTCTTTTTGATGTACTACAGGTCACCGCAGCTTCATTCGACGGTATTTTTAAGTTCCATCGTTCCATTGTATTAATTAACATTGATTCTGGACTTGAGCCCAGAATCCGGTTCAGGGAAAATGTGTGGGCGAAACCGCAGATCATGGTGCAGATGGAAGCTCCTACGGGTATGGCACTGAAGGATCTGATCAGCGAGAATGAAGAGCGTATCCAGAGTTTCCTGGTGCAGTACGACCGAAACAGGTTAATGGGCAGCTACAAGGCTTCTAAGGATCCTGCCATTCAGAAGGAGATCGCTTTGCATCACCAGGTAAGGCTTGCCATACCCAGGGGTTACAACATGGATTTCAGCAAGGAGGATTATACCTCCGTTGCCATTGAGACCCCCGATCTGTCACAGGTGATACAGATATATGACTATCCCGCCGAAGGTCCGCAGGATTTGAATACAGCCAATATCATCAAGAACCGAAATACCTTCACAAAAATTTATGTACAGGGGCCTACCGATGAGTCATACATGACCATTTCAAAGATATTTGAACCGATAGCTTACGATTTGAAGATCAACGATGTAAATGTTGTGGAACTTAGGGGTTTATGGGATCTTGAAAATGGCTTTATGGGAGGCCCTTTCGTAAGTCATTCAGTCTACGATGCCAAACGTAAACGCATTGTTACTGTGGATGGGTATATCTACTATCCCAACCAGAAAAAGCGGGTCAAGGTTAAGCAGCTCGAAGCAATTATCTATTCGCTGGAGCTCATCTGATAATACATTGTTGTAACATTTACCTGAATCCCGCTCGCACATTGACTCCGTCGAGCTCTGCTGTGCTGCAGCTCCACACTGCTTGCGGCGGGGAATGGGTGAGATGGGTTATGGGTGAACCTTCGTACTCGGCTTATTCGACATAAAAGAGGTTCGGCTTTTCAAACTCAAACAGGGTGGGATAGTCTTCGTCAAACTTTTTTAGAATATCTGTTATGATAATCTCTCTCATGAATTTAGATTTATTCCTGATCTTGTATTTCTCACAATAGAGATTTATCGCTTCCTGCTCTCTCTGGTTAAATAGAATGGAGGCTCTTTTAGTCCTTCGCAGTTTCTCGCTGTTGTTCTGATCCACCTGGTATCGATTGATTTGGTTTGGCTAAAAGTAACCAATGCGCGACATTTTGTGGCTTTCAACACACATATAGAATCAACAACTTCCTAACATTGTATTGAATCATGAAATAACAGAGAGTAAAAAACACTATATAGTAAAATGTATAAAGCTGAATAACAACGCTTATATATAGATAAATGCATGTGAAAATGTATGTATGCACGAAATTTGGCTGGTGCCAAACAGATGGAAAGAGTTCTTCTTCGCGACTTAGATCACCTGATTCCCGGACGGGAGACATCGCAACAGATGATCTGCAAAGGGTACATGTCTGGTGATTGGTGGGTGACGATTACAATACCCGGGGATAGTTATGGAGCCATGATTGTGAGAATGACGGTGTACTTCTTCGGGAATTGGAACGGTCACTCTTTCAGGAGGGCCATGAACTCTGAAAGCCTGATCAGTCCAAGGATAATGGCACTTACGCTACAGGAACCCAGCAACAAGAGGAAACCGGGAATCCAGCCCGGGATCAACACCGTCAGGTAGCCGGTGACCAGATTGAAACCCAGAAATCCCAGGAGCCTCACCATGATGTCGGCATTCCAGGAGATTTTAATCAGGCGGATGGCCAGGAGCCATTGGGTGAAGGCAAAGAACCCCTGTGACACCAGGCTGGCTATGGCAGCACCCTGGGCATGGTTACGAGGGATCAGGATCAGGTTCAGGGTGACATTGATCAATACTGTGGCTGCCGCTGCAATATTGAGCTGCCGCAGGTTGTTGTTGGCCGTAAGCAGGGTGCCGTATAAATAGGTGGTGGATACAAACAGGAATCCGATCATCAGCAATCCGAAAATTCCGGAACTGTAAGAGGCATGAGAATCATAGAGCAGGTCTATGATCTCTCTTTTATAATAGTTGCATGAGATCGCCCCCGAAAGGCCGGCAGTAAGCAGCAGGGGAAGTGCAATGCGAACCAGTACGTTGATATCTTGTTTCAGCCGGATCATCCTGGAGAACATGGGAAGTAGCAACATGGCAAACAGAAACGAAAATTGTGTGGCCGCTTCGAAGATCCTGAACGACTGGGCGTAGATTCCGGCCTGCTCCCTGCCGTTTTCCAGAAGCCGTTCCAGCATTACAGAATCGACCCGGTTAAACAGAGCCATCAGCAGGATCAGAAGAGCAAAAGGATAACTGAGTCTTAGAATCTTCATGGATGCGGAAAAATTACATTTCTGCATGAAGGAACCTGACCTGTACCGGACAATGGAAGCAGCAGCAATGAGAGTCAGGGTATAGGAGGCGGTCTGGGCATATACAAACCACTCTATTCTGAAAGGTTCCCGGGTGACATTTCCCCAGAGCAGAAGCCCTGTGAACAGGATCATCAGGCTCCGGTCCATCACAGAGAGCAGGCTGTCGGTACGGAAGTACTGAAGTCCGCTGATGTTGCTTCTGAAGTAGAGGATAAATGATGACAGGAACTGGTTAAGCACTAGGATCCAGAGCATGGAGAACTGTTCGGAAGAGTAGCCGAGGATTTTCCCGGACACAAGGACTGCTCCTGCATAGACCATCGACAATGCGAATTTCAGAGGAATGATGGCTGCCAGGTTCTCTTTAAGCAGAGTGTGGTCCCTTGCAATGGCCCGGTTGTTATAGATATTGATCCCCACATCGAGGAGTATATTCAGGACAAAAGCAAAACTGAAGAGAGAAAAATAAAATCCGTAGATCTCTTCACCTACACGGTTCTGAACGCCTACTTCAATGCCAAAAAACCAAAATGGTTTGATCAGTAGATTCAGAAAGATCAACAATGCCAGGTTGGTGATAAAGTGCTTTTTCAAAGCCAGGCGGTTAAAAATATTTTTTAATTAAATACAAATGTAATAAGTTCGCTCCAGAATAAGACAGGGTACCTTGAACCAGAAAATTAAAAAGAGGACGATTGCGGTGAATACCCGCCTGTTGATGCCAGGGAAGCTTGACGGAATAGGCTGGTTCACCTTTGAAACCCTGAAACGGATTGTTATTGCACATCCCGAGATCCAGTTTATTTTCCTGTTTGACCGAAAATACAGCCAGGAGGTGATATTTGCCGAAAATGTGACTCCGGTGGTTCTGGGACCCCCCACAAGACATCCGGTGTTGTGGTATCTGTGGTTTGAGTGGAGGATATGGGCTTATCTTAAACGGAAGAAACCGGATCTCTTCCTGAGTACGGATGGATTTTTATCTCTGCGTGTGAAAACACCTTCTGTGGCAGTGATCCACGACATCAACTTTGAACACCGTCCAGGCGATTTGCCCTGGCTGGTCCGGAAATATTATAGGTATTACTTCCCCAGGTTTGCAAGCAAAGCCAGCCGGATTGTGACAGTATCGGAGTTCTCCAGGCGCGACATAATTAACCAGTATGAGGTCCCTGAAGAGAAAGTGGACCTGGCCTACAATGGAGTCAATGAGAGGTACAATCCGCTTAC
This sequence comes from Bacteroidales bacterium, assembly GCA_023137255.1. GTDB lineage: Bacteria > Bacteroidota > Bacteroidia > Bacteroidales. Next base: position 5,684 of record JAGLPR010000142.1, read on the forward strand.
CGAAGACCAGGCAGTTGAAGTACGTAAAAAGTTTACCGGTGGATCGCCCTATTTTGTTTTTGTAGGAAGTATTCATCCCAGGAAAAACATCACCAACCTGCTGAAAGCCTTTCAGCTTTTTAAGGATGAGAACAAGGGCAACTATAAGCTGGTGGTGGTGGGTGAGAAGTTTTTCCTGACCGGTCCCATGGAGGAGCAGCTGGAGAAGATGAAAAACAAAAAAGATGTAATCTTTACCGGCCGCCTGACCCCCGAACAGCTCAACGAAGTACTGGGGGCCGCCTGGGCCATGACCTTTGTTCCCTATTTTGAAGGATTCGGAATCCCCATCGTGGAAGCCATGAAATGCGACATCCCGGTGATCGCATCCAAAGCAACCAGTCTCCCCGAAATTGCAGGAGATGCAGCTATATTTGCCTCTCCTGAATCGCCTGGCAGCATCAGGGACGGAATGATCAGGATGGTTCGTGAAAAGGGCTTGCGTGAAGAATTGATCAAAAAGGGACGAGTGCGGAGAAAGCACTTCAGCTGGGATCATACAGCTGAAAAGCTATGGAACTCTGTTCAGCAGGTGCTGGATGCCAATGCTTAAGTCATTTCATACAGAAGGAGTCGCAGAGGCCGGTTGTGATGAAGCCGGAAGGGGCTGCATTGCAGGTCCCGTATTTGCAGCGGCAGTGATTCTTCCTCCCGGCTATCAGAATTCCTATCTTGATGACAGCAAGAAACTTTCTGCCAAAAGCAGGGAGCAATTGAGGAGGGTGGTGGAGAGAGATGCCATTGCTTTTGGCGTGGGAGTAATGGATGAGAAAGAGATAGATAAGATCAATATCCTGAATGCCTCCTTCCTGGCAATGCACAAGGCACTGACTATTCTGCATACCCAGCCCGTGCACCTGATCATTGATGGCAACCGATTCAAGCCTTACGGCGATGTGGCCCATACCTGCATCGTGAAAGGCGACGGTAAGTATGCATCAATTGCGGCGGCTTCTATCCTGGCGAAGACCTACCGCGACGAATTTATGACCAACCTTCACCGGGAGTATCCTGTTTATGGCTGGGACAGAAACATGGGTTATCCCACCCTGTCGCATCGCAAAGCGGTACTGGAACACGGTCCCTCTCCCTACCACAGGCGCTCCTTCAGGTTGCTGAACGACCAGATGGAGCTCGACTTCTCTTAAACATATGCTGTTTGTCATAAAACAGTGATTTACATGTAAGTTTCAGGAAGAATTTTACAATATTTGCATTTCTGAATTTCAATATTGAATTAATATATCCAATAAATAAGTAGTGTAATGAGAAAACTATTTCTTTTAGTGACAGGACTCGTGTTTGTATTCCAGATGAGAGTGCAGGCCGATGAGGGCATGTGGTTGTTGAGCCTCATTGGCCAGGTGAACATGGATGAAATGACCGAGATGGGATTGCAGCTTACTGCCGAGCAGATCTACAACATCAACCAGGCCAGCCTGAAAGATGCAGTGGGAGCTCTGGATGGCGGATCGTGTACCGCTGAGCTGGTATCGCCTGACGGGCTACTCCTTACTAACCACCATTGTGGTTACGGTGAGATCCAGAACCACAGCTCCCTGGAGCATGACTACCTGAAAAATGGTTTTTGGGCCATGACCAGAGATGAGGAGCTGCCAAACGAGGGTAAAACCATCACCTTCCTGGTGAGAATGGAGGAGGTAACCGACAGGATTGCACCGGAGCTGAATGAAGAGATGAACTCGCAGGCACGCGCCTCGAAAATTCGCTTGCTCTCAGAGACCATTTCTACTGAAGCCTCTGAAGGTACCCATTACGATGCTCGCGTAAGGAGCATGTTCAACGGGAACCGCTATTTCCTGTTTGTGACTGAAACTTATCGAGATGTTCGCCTGGTAGGTGCTCCGCCCGAGTCCATCGGGAAATTTGGTCACGATACCGACAACTGGATGTGGCCCCGCCATACTGGTGACTTCTCCATGTTCAGGATCTATACCGGTCCCGACGGAATGCCAGCCGATTATAGCCCCGAGAATATTCCACTGAAATCGAAGCACCACCTGCCCATATCCATGAAAGGGTATGACAAGGGAGATTTTACCATGGTCATGGGTTTTCCGGGCCGTACCAACCGTTATATGACCTCCTGGGAGATCCAGGAGTCGCTTGAGGTGGATCATCCCATTCGCATCCAGGTGAGGGGCTTCAAGCTCGATCTGATGATGGAAGATATGATGGCCAATGAGAAAGTTAGAATTCAGTACGCCTCCAAGCACTCCCGTTCCTCCAACTACTGGAAGAACTCCATTGGAATGAGCAAGGGATTGAAGAAATTGAAGGTTGCAGAGAAGAAACAGGAACTGGAAGCAGCGTTTACAGAGTGGGTGAACCAGGACGAGGAGCGTAAGGCGCTTTATGGAAATGCTTTGACCGACATCCAGTCGGCTGTGGAGGGAAGAAGGGAGCTGCAGGTCTCCTCCAGCTACATTATTGAAGCCTACTTTCTTGGAATGGAGACTGTGATGTTCGGGCGCAACCTGAGGCAACTCGAGATGGTGTTGTCAGATCCGGAGCCGGATCAGGAGGAGGTTCAGCGCGTTGCCGGTGAACTGAAAGAGTCTTCGGCCAGGTTCTATAAGGACTATAATGCACCCACTGACAAAAAGATCATGACCGCCTTGGTCAACCTGCTGATCGAGGAGCTGAACGATGAGAACCTGCCTTCCACCATCCTGGAGGTAAAAACAAAATACAAAGGCGATGCGGCCAAATATGTGGATAACTACTTCAAAAAATCTTTCCTTACAGACCAGTCCAGGTACAACGCTTTTATGGACAATCCTTCCCTGAAAGTATTAAGGAAGGATCCTGGATACCGGGCGGTTCTGGCCTCTCAAATACTGTATGAGATAGGAGGAAAATTGGGACAGTTTGAAGAGAGTTATGCACACGGTAGCCGGTTGTTCCTGAAAGGACTGGTGGAGATGTATCCCGAAAAGGACTTCTACTCCGATGCCAACTCCACCATGCGGATGAATTACGGTGTGGTTGGGGATTACTATCCAAGAGATGCGGTACTCTATACCCATTACACCACTCTGGAGGGAGTGATGGAGAAAGAGGAACCCAACAATTTTGAGTTTGTGGTATCCGACAGGCTTAAAGAGCTTTATAAAGCGAAGGATTTCGGACCATATGGCGTGGACGGACAAATGAATGTCTGTTTTACATCAAACAACGATATCACGGGCGGAAATTCAGGAAGCCCGGTGATGAATGCTCATGGTGAGCTTCTCGGACTTGCCTTTGATGGCAACTGGGAAGCCATGAGTGGAGATGTGGCCTTCGAGACTGAACTGCAGAAATGCATTAACGTGGATATCAGGTATGTCCTGTTTGTGATCGACAAATATGCAGGAGCCGGACACCTGGTGGAGGAGATGACACTGGTAGACTGATGCAACCATGACCCCGGGTGAAATAGTCATTTATACCGACGGAGCTGCCCGGGGTAATCCTGGTCCTGGCGGACTGGGAGTGGTGATGCTATACGGGAAGCACCGCAAGGAGCTCTCTGAAGGGTACAGGTTAACCACCAACAACCGGATGGAGCTGCTTGCTGTGATCAGGGGACTGGAGGCCCTGAAACGGGACGATCTGAAAGTGAAGATCTATACCGATTCGCGCTATGTTTCAGATGCAGTAAACAAAGGTTGGGTTTTTGGCTGGGAAGCAAAGCGTTTTAAGAAGAAGAAGAATGTGGATCTCTGGCAGCAGTTCCTGGATATTTACCGGAAGTATACGGTGGAGTTTATCTGGGTGAAAGGGCATGCCAGCATCCCTGAAAATGAACGGTGCGACAGGTTGGCAGTTGAAGCGAGTCACGGAGAGCCTCTACCGGAAGATTCCGGGTATGTTGAAAACATGGATGAAACGTTAATATAGTTTTCTTAAATTTCGGTATCTAACTTGAATTGTCATGTTTAGTAAGTCCATCCTGTCCTACCAGGGTCCGCTTTCTTTCAGCACCATTGACTGGTTGCTGTCTGAATTCAAGTTGGCTGCTGAGGATCATGACCTGTCCTTCAGGACTTACAAGAAGATGATCTCCCTGATGATCGAGGCACTTGAAAACATAACCAAGCACAGCGAAAAGTTACACTGTAACGGCGACAGCACAGCCGCAGGATTCTGTCCCTCCTGCCAGATCAGCCGCAACGCTTCCAATATTGAATTGATGACCCGGAATCCTGTGAGAAAGAAGGATGTTGATTCGCTTCGGACCAAGATCGACTATATAAATGAGCGGAATAGGGAAGAGTTAAAAGAGCTTTACAAGTCGACCATTACCAACGGTGAATTTTCGCCCAAAGGAGGAGCCGGACTCGGTTTTATCGAAATGGCGAAGACTGCGGGGAATAAGCTGGAGTACGCCTTTGAAAACCTTTCAAAAGATTATTCTCTCTACACCTTGCGGGTATCAATGAGCATCTGAGAGGGTGTCCCAATCCGTGCAGTTCAGGTTCAGATCCGAACGTTTTTCACTCCACCTTTTTTTTGATTTTGACACACAACTGTTTTATTTTTAGTGAAATAAACTTTATGGCATGAAAACTGTATTTATTTCGTTAACGGATGTTTTATGTGGAGGAATTTCTTTACAGTAGCCCTTAGAAATATCAGTAAGAATAAGGTCTTTACCCTGATCAATGTATCGGGACTGGCCATTGGACTGGCCAGCTCCATACTGATCCTTCTTTTTATTATCAGGGAGGTGAGCTTTGACCGCTTTCACGAAAACAGACATAGGATTCACCGGCTCTACATCGACGGTACAATTGGGGAACGGCCTTTCCGTGTTGCATTGACCTCCATGCTCATGGCCCAGACATTTGCCGAGGAGATTCCAGAAATTGAGAAATTTGTACGGTTCGATGTGTCCAATCAAAAGCTGATCTGGCACGACGGGGAGAAACACATCGAAGATCATTTCCTTTTCTCCGACTCCACTCTTTCTGACATCTTTTCCATCAGGTTTATCAGGGGAGATCCCTCTTCGGCACTTACAAAGCCCTATAGCATTGTGATTACTGAGGAGAAAGCAAGACTCTACTTTGGCGATCGTGATCCCCTGGGTCAGACTCTGGTTGTGAACAATGAAAAATTCACCTACTATGTAACAGGAGTCATTGAGGCCCTTCCCGAGAACTCGCACTTCTTTGCTGACTTTATAGCTTCCATGTCGACCCTGGAATGGGAAGAAAACGCTACCTGGTTCCAGAATTCCAAATTCAGTTATCTGCTTCTACAGAAGGGAGCCGATCCGGAACAGGTAGAGAAGAAGATGGCAAAGGTGCTGAACAAACACATTCGCCCGGAGCTGGAAAAGATTCTTGGGGTGGGACCTGAAGAGTGGGCCGAGGGTGGAAATATATATGGTGTCTACCTGCAGCCTCTTCTCCAGATTCACCTGCAACCCGACATAGAGGTGGGGATGGATAGTTGTTTCCGGCCGGTAAACGACAGGCTCTATATCAACATTTTTGCACTGGTGGCTCTCTTTATTCTGGTGATTGCCTCCATCAATTTCATGAACCTTTCCACAGCCAGGTCAGCCACCCGGTCCAGGGAGATCGGTCTTAGAAAAGCGGCCGGTTCCAACAGATCACTGCTGGTAAAACAGTTCCTGACCGAATCGGTGATCCTCAGTTTCATTGCTTTGGCCATTGCACTGATCCTGGTGGAGTTGTCCATGCAATGGTTCAATCATGCAATGGACCTGGACCTCAGGGTAGAATCGATGAAATATGGGTATTTCCTTCCTCTGGTGTCGCTGCTGACGCTCCTGGTGGGACTGATCAGTGGAGCCTATCCTGCCGTATACCTCTCCCGATTCAAGCCTGTGGAAGGGATCAAAGGGGACTACAGAGGCAAACGAAGTGTGGGGATGTTACGGCGAATCCTGGTAATCACCCAGTTTACCATCTCGGTGGGCATCATAGTGGGCACCTTGATTGTCTCACACCAGCTCAACTACATGCTGGACAAAGATCTCGGCTATGACAAGGAGCAACTGGTGGTCATGAGAAGAACCCATCCGTTGAAGACGAGTGTACAGACGTTTTGCCGGGAAATTGAAAAAATTCCCGGCGTAGTCTCAGCATCCAGTTCCACCACTTACCTCGGTTTTAATAACAGCACCGAGTCTTATATGATCAAGGGCAGGGAGGCAAACAAAAACTTCCTGTTTGCCACCAATTATGTGGATTATGAATTTATGAAGACCTACAACTTCGGTCTGGCCGACCTGAAGAGCCGGTTCTTCGATCCCGGCTTTTCCACAGATCATTCAGCCATATTGATCAACCGGGCGGCGGTAGAAGAGTTCGGAATAGATGATCCGTACAATGCTGTGATCCTGGAGCCAAACATTGAGGGAGATACCAACCTGCTGCATGTGATTGGGGTCGTGGAAGATTTTCATCACAGTTCGTTGAGAGAATCCGTCGGACCCTATATGATGAGGTACAAAGATGAGAACTACGATTACTGGGCCGAGATTATCACCGTCAGGCTGGGGGTGGCAGGAAAAGGGATTTCCATTACCCTGAACCAGATTAAGCAGATATGGATGAAGATGACCGGGGAGGCTCCCTTCCAGTTTTTTTTCCTGGATGAGGAGCTGGATAACTACTACAAGGAGGAGCGACGGACCGGTCGTTTATCACTGATGTTTGCCATTCTGGCCACCTTCATTGCATGCCTGGGGCTTTTTGGTCTGACCCTACACAATACCAGGCGCAGGTCCAGGGAGATCGGGATCAGGAAGGCCATGGGAGCCACAATTGGGGAGGTGATCCTGGTGGTCTCGCGGGAGATTATTTTGCTTATGACCATTTCGGTACTACTGGCGTGGATCGCAACTTACCTATTTATGCAGAACTGGTTGCAGGGATTTCCATTTAATATTGGATTCCAGCCATGGATCTATCTGGTGGCAGCAGTTTCAGCTATGATCATAGCCCTGTTTACAGTGACCTTGCTGGCCTGGAGCGCGGCCAGGTCCAATCCTGCCCGTACATTGCATTATGAGTAGGCACCTTTTTATTTCAAAAGCACGAAACTATGTGCATAAACCTTTTTGAATCCGGCTAAAATTGTAATTTTGTCATACTTTCAGGTTATTTTGTCAGAAAGCATATGGAAATTCAACAGATCAAACAGAGGTTTCGGATCATAGGTACCTTTCCCGGTCTTGACCGTGCCATCGATATTGCAAGGCAGGTGGCACCCACCGACCTGAGTGTACTTATTACTGGGGAGAGTGGTACCGGCAAGGAGGCGTTTCCCCAGATCATCCACTCACTGGGAGTAAGGAAGCATGGACCTTACATTGCTGTGAACTGCGGAGCCATTCCCGAAGGTACCATCGATTCTGAGTTGTTTGGACATGAGAAGGGGGCTTTTACTGGAGCACTCGATACTAGGAAAGGTTATTTTGAAGTTTCAAACGGGGGTACCATATTTCTTGATGAGGTGGCCGAATTGCCGCTCTCCACACAGGTCAGGCTTTTAAGGGTGCTGGAAACCGGCGAGTTTATCAGGGTGGGCTCCTCCAAGGTATTAAAAACAGATGTGAGGGTGGTGGCCGCTACCAATCTGGATATTGCTCTGGCCATTAAGAAGGGGAAATTCAGGGAGGACCTCTACTACAGGCTGAATACGGTACCCATTCATATGCCTTCTCTTAAAGAGCGGGGAAACGATATCCTGCTGCTGTTCAGAAAATTTGCCGCAGATTTTTCGGAGCGCTACCGCATGCCGGCCATCAGACTGGAAGAGGAGGCGCGGCAGGTATTGTTGAATTACGAATGGCCGGGTAACGTGAGACAATTGAAGAATGTGACGGAGCAACTCTCCATTATTGAGCAGGACCGGGAAATTTCGGCAGCGGCGATTACCCACTACCTGCCCGATTATCATAAAACCCGTCTGCCTGCCCTGATCAGAAGAGACTCGGTAACTGAGGAGGCCTTCAATTCGGAACGGGAGATCCTCTATAAGGTGCTTTTTGACATGAAAAGCGATATGAACGATCTGAAAAAGCTTGTGGCCCAGATCATGGAGAAAGGGTCTGTGAGCACCGATATAGAGCAGGAAAACGAAGGGATTATTAAAAAGCTTTACTCAACCGTAGATGACCTGCCAGCCGATGCCGAAAACCTGATCACCCACCAGGTGACATCCAGGAAAGAGCGTGCAGAGGGGCATATCATGGATACTGAAGAGATTGTAGAGGAGTCGCTCTCTCTAGAGGATAAAGAGATTGAACTGATTATCAAGGCGCTGGCAAAGCACAATGGCAAGAGAAAGTATGCTGCCCAGGACCTGGGAATCTCTGAGCGAACTCTCTACCGGAAAATAAAGGAATACAATATTGAATAGGAGAATGAAAGAAATATATCGGCATATCAGGCTAGTTGTTGTACTGATGGTACTTTCCCAGGCTCTTTCCAGCTGTACGGTATCATATAGATTCACCGGTGTCAATATCTCTCCGGAAGTACTGACCTATTCGGTTCAGTATTTTCAGAACCGGGCGCCCGTAGTACAGGCTCAACTGAGCCAGGTTTTTACCGATGCATTGATGGATAAGATTCAGAACAATACCAGCCTTGATCTCGCAAACGACGGCGGGGATGTGCAATTCTCCGGCGAAATCACAGGTTATGCAACCAGGCCCACTGCCATTACCGGGGATGAAACAGCTGCACGCAACAGGCTTACCATTTCTGTAAGGGTGAAATACACCAATGTGCTGGAGCCGGATCTCGATTATGATTCGAGTTTTTCCAGGTACGAAGATTATGATGCATCACAGAACCTCACAGATGTGGAGAATCTGCTAATCGAAATGATTGTTGAGTACCTGATTGAAGATATATTTAATAAAGCATTTGTTTCGTGGTAACACAAGTTTCTATGAACGCTTCAGATATAATACGACTGCTTAATACAAATCATTATGCACCTGCCGATCTGGATGAGGTAAACAATATCTGCAGGAACTTTCCCGAGTTCAGTATCGCTCATATGTTGAAAGTTCGTATCATGGAAGTATTGGGCCATGGGAAGGATCAACAATTGAAAGTAGCTGCTGTCTATGCCATGGACCGCAAAAAACTGTTCCAACTGGTCACTGAGGTGAATCAGCCTGTCGAACCGGAACCGGAGCCCGAACCGGAACCTGTTCCTGAACCTACAGGAGCGATTCAATTCTCAGATGAGCCTCATGAGCAGGCCGATGTAATCATTGAGCAGCATGCACCCTATGCTGGCCAGGAGCCGGCTGCCGACCTGCTGGAACTGGATGAAGAGTTTGAAGAGGAACTGACATCAGAAACCCTGATTACTGCCCTGGTGAAGGATGAGACTGAGATGGAGGAGCCTGAAACTGGCAGGGAAGGAACTCCGGCCATGGATGTGATAGAACCGAAGCAGGAGGAGAACAGCCACAACCATCTGATCAGGAGCTTTATCAGGGAAGAGCCCGGAGTCATTCGTGCCGATAAGCTTACAAGCCTGAAAGGGGATGTTTCCCTCTCCTCGATCAAGGAACACGATGGCTTCATTACCGATACACTGGCTAAGATTTATGTGAAGCAGGGACTCTTTGCCAAGGCCATTTATGCCTACGAGAAATTAAGTTTGAAATATCCGGAAAAAAGTGCTTACTTTGCAGCTCAAATTGAGAAAATTAGGAATATAAACCATTCATAAAGAGGCACTAAAATGTTTGTTGTATTTACGGTACTGATTGTTGTAATCTGCATCTTTACCATTCTGATTGTACTTGTACAGAATTCAAAAGGTGGTGGACTGGCTTCGAACTTTTCATCATCCAACCAGTATATGGG
>JAGLPR010000143.1 GCA_023137255.1 Bacteroidales bacterium
ACTTTATGAATCCCCGGATTTTCTATTAGATTCTCTGAGTTCTAAGCAGAATCTTCGATCCAAGTCTTCTGAATTTGATAAGGCAAAAAAAAGGCCTATCATACTGAATCCGATCATAATGGCTGCCGTAGCCCCCTGGGCATACACATTGACCATGCCGCTCCGGATCCCGCTTTCGGCAACTACAGCTTCCACCTGTCGGATTATTTCATTCAGTCCGTTTTGGGCCGGGGTGCTGAGCTGAACTTTTCGGTCCATTTTCCTTATATTGGTAAAGCCATAAATTAAGCTATCCCATGAAACTGCTTACCGAAGTTTCCCTGCCCGATTATCCTTTTACTCTGAACCACCGCGCTCCGATCCTGATGATGGGATCGTGCTTTACAGACAACATCGGCCGGCTGCTTGAGAGGTACCTCTTTCCGGCATGCATCAATCCTTTTGGTGTGACTTACAATCCCCTCTCTGTAAAAAGGGGGCTGGAAGCATTGATGCATAAAGATGCTTATGGTGCAGAGGATCTGGACCGGTACAACGACCTCTGGTTTTCGTTCGACCACTATACGGGATTCTCTGCTCCCGACCAGGCAGCTACACTGCAAAACATCAACCACTCTTTTAAAGAGGCCAAAGAGGCATTGAAACAGGCTGGCACCCTGATCCTCACCTGGGGCACTTCGTGGGTGTATCGCTTCAACCTTACCGGCGAAGTGGTCTGCAACTGTCACAAAATCCCGGCAAAAAAGTTCACCAGGACCCGTCTAACCACCAGGGAGATCATAGCATCGTATGAGTCCCTGCTTCCTGAACTGTTTGAATTCAACCCTAAGCTGAAAATCATCCATACTGTCAGCCCGGTAAGACACTGGAAAGACGGGGCACACGGGAACCAGCTCAGCAAAGCCGCCCTCCTGCTGGCCGGAGATGTACTCGGCAGACAGTTCCCTCAACAGTTCTTCTATTTTCCCTCCTATGAAATAGTGATGGACGAATTGCGTGATTACCGGTTTTATACCGAAGACATGCTTCATACAAGTGATCAGGCCACCCGGTATATCTGGGAGAAGTTTCAGGAAGCACTGATCAGTAAGTCGTCCAGGGAGATCATCAGCGACCTGGAACCTTTGCTGAAGATGCTGGAACACCGTCCCCTGAACAGGAATGGAGAACCAGCCCTGAAAATGACAACCAAGATGCAGGAGAAACGTGAAATATTAAAGACTAAATATCCTGAATTAGACTGGGAGAAAATGTAATGTCATGAGGAATTTAATTCTGCTGTAACAATTCAGTTTATCATGCGTCTTGATAATGCCAGCCTTCCACCGACGGAAGAAGTTCATTGAAAAACAGGTGTACGCACTGTACGAATACGAACATGAACGTCTCAAAAGTGAACACTTTGTTCCTTACATAGATTTTAGTATATTACTCTGTTTCTGTAAATTAAATGTTTTGGCATATCAATTGTTTTTATAACAACCATCATTTCTTAAAAAACTGCAATAATGATTAAAACTGTTGACCTGGTAAAAGTTTTTCGCACCGATGAGGTCGAAACTACCGCACTGAATAATGTAAATATTGAAGTAAAAGATGGGGATTTTGTAGCAATTATGGGACCCTCGGGTTGTGGCAAATCAACCCTGCTAAATATTCTTGGACTCCTCGACAATCCCTCGGACGGCTCCTATGTCTTTCACGAAACTGAAGTGGCCAAACTGAAAGAGAAAGGCAGGACCAACCTTCGCAAGGGAAACATCGGATTTGTATTCCAGAGCTTCAATCTGATCGATGAGCTCACAGTGTATGAAAACATTGAACTGCCCCTTCTCTACCTCAAGATGACCGGTTCAGAAAGGAAAAAGAAAGTGGAAGCTGTGATGGAAAGGATGAAGATCAGCCATCGGAAGAACCATTTCCCCCAGCAGTTGTCAGGCGGACAGCAGCAGCGTGTAGCCATCGCCCGCGCAGTGGTAACAAGGCCCAAGCTGATCCTTGCGGATGAGCCAACCGGTAACCTGGACTCAGTCAACGGTGGCGAGGTCATGGCCCTGCTCACAGAACTGAATGAAGAAGGCACCACCATCGTCATGGTTACGCACTCACCCAACGATGCCGAAAAAGCACACAGGATCATTCAACTATTCGATGGTCACGTTGTAACAGAAAATATCCATAAAAAGCTATAGTAATTGCAGGTACTACATGAGAAATCTCATGTTTTTACTGAAATAATTCCTGCATATTTGTACCTACAAATAGGTTAACAATAGGGTTAGATTTAGGGCTTGAAAAGCTGTCCGCCAGGGCAGCTTTTCTTCTTTTTTTATAAACAATATTTGTCTATATTCGTTACCTGAACAGTTAAACCATAATCGCACCTGAAATGAAGTATTTGAATTACACCTTGGTACTGGCATTATCACTGGCCCTGTTCGCCTCCTGTGGCAGCAACAGTAAGAAGGACCAGTCTACAGGCACCTTCGATATTCAAGACTATATCACAGCGGCCGAGACCATTGAACCGGCCCTGAACAATGTGGATCAGGTCTTGAGAATCCTGGAGATGGTAAATGCCGAGTATTACGATGTACTGTGCAACGATCCCTACAGTGCACACGCTTACAAAGCGTCCTATCCCATTGCAGCTGCAAATCTGGGAATCTATGTCACCGATATCCTCTACCACTTTTACGGGGAAGCCACCGAGACCATGTATCTATCTTTCTCGGCCGCCCAGGAGCTGGCCAAGCACATTGGTGTGGAATCAGAATTTGCATCGTGGACCATTGAGAAACTTGAAGGATCGACCCTGCATCGCGATACCGTCACAATGCTGTTTAATTCCCTTTTAGCAGACAGCGAAAATTATGAAACGGAAAAAGAGACGGTTTTTGTCCACACAGCATTTCTTACCGGATCATTTGTTGAGAAAGTACATATCACAGGCAACCTGCTGAAACAAAAACTTCTGGTGGAAGAGAAGAGCCAGGACGACGAGGGAGACATCCGCGAGCTTCTGGTTATCTACCTGAACCAGCTTAATCCCTCCACCGGGGTATTGTATGATGCATTTGTGCATCAACAGGATCAGCTTGAAGGGCTGGTGGTAATTACTACTTTTGAAAGATTGAAGGCCCTTTCAGAACACCTGATTGAGTTGAAACCAACACTTGCTGTGGCACCCATCAGTGAGATTGCATCAAACGAAGAACTGAAGACTTCATTCCAGCTGATCGAAAACCTTCGGAATGTGCTGGTCACATCGTCGGAATAGGCTGACAGTTTCTGTACAATAGAAAAAACATTGAGCCATCTCCGCCCCGGAGGTGGCTTTTTTGTTTTTCTTATATTGTAGAAGAAACTGAACGGACCTATGAATTTCCTTGGCAACATTATCTGGCTCCTGTTTGGCGGACTGGCCACCGCCATTGGATATTTTTTTGGTGGACTGGCCATGATGGTTACCATCATCGGGATTCCCTTTGGTTTTCAGCTGATCAAGATCGGATCGCTCTGCCTCTGGCCCTTTGGCCGCACCTTCAGGGTTGATAAAGGGGAACTGCCCGGGTGTCTCTACGGCCTGCTGAATGTGTTCTGGCTGCTGATCGCCGGATTGTGGATCGCCCTGCTTCATATAGTAAGCGGGTTCCTGCTATGCATCACCATTATAGGGATTCCCTGGGGAATGCAGCATTTCAAACTGGCCGGTTTTGCCCTGTCACCATTTGGCCGGAATGTGGATATTGTTGGATGATGCTTAGGTTGATATACATATTGATTTTTGTCACGGTGGCCGGCTGCTCCAAATCCCCTGAAGTCCTGGTGATCGTAGGTGGCCATGAATACGACACCACTGAGTTTTTTGAGATGTTCCACTCAATGGAAGGAATCAACTTTGATTCGGTCTCTCACCCCGCTGCCCTGGAACTGCTCTCATCCTCTAAGGTCGGGCAGTATGACTTGCTGATCTTTTATGATTTCATACCAGATATGCCGCTGTCTGACTCGACCCTCTACCTGAAGCTGACCCGGCTGGGCATGCCGATGATCTTCATGCACCATGCAATATGCACTTTCCAGCAGTGGGACGGCTACCAGCAAATGGTTGGAGGCAGATATGTGATGCCCGGTTTTCATCCCGATTCAACCCTTCACTCCGGTTATGCTCACGATATGGACCTAAAGATAGAGGTGCTTGACCCCTCTCACCCTGTCACCAGCGGGACCGGTGAATTTATGATTCACGATGAAGGCTACTACAACATTCTGATCAACAAAGAGGTACACCCCTTGCTGGGCACCAGCCATCGGTACTGTGCGCCACAGGTGGCCTGGGTCAACGAATGTGACCGGTCCACCTGCCTCTACCTGATGTTCGGTCATGATAAACAGGCCTACACAAATACATCCTTGCATCAGCTCCTGAAAAACTCAATCTTCTGGTTAAGCGGGCTCTAGATGTTTCAGGTAAGTGGATCATTTTTCAATAAACCTTTGTATATTGACCCCTATAATTGTGTAAGAAGTACACATTTGTGACATCTAAATGAATCCCTCATATTGAGTCTCAGAATAAACACCGGAACACTACTGGTTATTATAATAATAAGCACCTGTTCACCCGGCCTCAGGGCAGCAGCGCCATTGACTGAAGAGTATTCCTACCAGGTCCGGAAAACTTCCGATAAGCTTACCATTGATGGAGTGCTTTCGGAGGAGATCTGGAACAGCTTGCCGGTGGCAGACGGATTCTGGATGAGTTACCCGGTAGACGACCGTAAAGTGGAGGATCGCTTGCGGACTGAAGTACGGATGACCTCCGATGGACAATATCTTTACATCGGAGCGGTCTGCTATGGCCCACAGGAATATGTGATTAAGACCCTGAAGCGGGATGCTGAATTCTGGGATAGTGACGGATTCGGGGTGGTGATCGATCCTGTGAATGAAAAAACCAATGGCTTCACTTTTGGAGTAAGCCCTGCCGGGGTCCAGACCGAATACCTGGTGACCGGACAAACAGGTCGCAGGGAGGATCTGGAGCCGGGACGAACGCGTAAAGGGGTAAATATTGCCTGGGACAACAAGTGGTTTGCTGAAGTAAGTAATCATCCGGACCGATGGGTGGTGGAGATGGCCATTCCATTTAAAACACTCCGCTTCGATGAGAACAAGAGCAACTGGGGAATCAATTTCTTTCGCAGGGATGCCTCCTCTAACACCATTCATACCTGGGCTCCTGTGCCCATTGAGTTCAATGAAACTGATCTGGGATATACCGGGATACTGAGCTGGGACCAGGCCCCTGAAAAAGCACCCCGCAACTTTTCCATCATCCCTTATGCACGGGCAGGGGTATCGAAGGATTATGAAGCAGACACTCCTGCCGAACCGATATTCCAGGCAGGACTGGACGCCAAGATTCCCATTACCTCCAGCATGAACCTGGATGTGACCTTGAATCCCGATTTTTCCCAGGTGGAGGTAGACGAACAGGTAGTTAACCTGACTCTTTTTGATATCCGTCTGCCCGAAAAAAGGCTCTTCTTCCTTGAAAATGATGATATATTTGAAGATTTTGGAATCCCTCCCATGCGGCCCTTCTTCTCCCGGAGAATCGGTCTGGACGAGGATGGTTCACCCATCCC
The DNA here is from genome assembly GCA_023137255.1 of Bacteroidales bacterium. Classification (GTDB taxonomy): domain Bacteria; phylum Bacteroidota; class Bacteroidia; order Bacteroidales. Next base: position 5,655 of record JAGLPR010000143.1, read on the forward strand.
CATTCTTTATGGCGCCAGGCTCAGTGGAAATGTGAATGAGAACCTCCGGCTTGGAGTCATGAATCTGCAGACCAGGGAGCAGGAAAGTTTCCTTGCACAAAATTATACTGTGGCCTCCTTTCACCAGCAAGTGCTGGCACGCTCTGTCATCAAAGGATACATACATAACCGCGATGCCCTGAGGGCAGAAGATCCTGACTACAACAGGAACGCGGGACTGGAATTCCAGTACCGTTCTGCCGATGGCCGGTTCCTGACCTTTGGAGGTTATTCAAAATCGTTTTCTCCAGGGTTAAAAAAGAATGACTATGCATTTCACACAGGCATAGGTTACGACAACCGCAACCTGAGTGTATATACCAACTTCTCGGGAATGGGTAAAAACTACCGGGCGGATTTAGGGTATTTAATGGGCCAGAAGTATTACGATGCCGAGAGAGATACTTCGATCTACATTGGATTTTACCACCTGTTCAGCCGTGCTGCCTACACCTTCTATCCCGAAAATAGCAATCGGATCATCTCCCACGAGATCAATGCCAGGCAGATTTACGACGGCGATACTACTATGTCTATGCTGAACAATGAGCTGGAGGGTGGTTATACCCTGAAGTTTAAATCGACAGCGCAACTGAAAGTTTCATTCAATACCACCGACATCAATCTGCTTTTCCCTTTTGGATTTATCAATGATGAGCCTTTGCCAGCCGGAATTTACCACAACAACCAGGCAGAGTTCGGTTTTCAGTCGGACCAGCGCCGGTTGTTCAGCGTTAAAGGGGGAGTCTCTTATGGAACATTTTATGGAGGAACCAAAACACAATACATGCTGCAGGTAAAATACAGGGCACAACCCTGGGGGAACTTCTCTGTGAATTTTGAGCAAAATGACCTGGAATTTCCCGCCCCCTATGGTGCAGACAACCTCTTTTTGATCAGTCCCCGCATCGAGATCAACTTCTCCAGGAGCCTGTTCTGGACCACCTTCCTTCAGTACAATACACAGGATGACAACTTTAATATCAACAGCAGGATCCAGTGGCGCTTCCAGCCCATGTCGGACCTCTATATCGTCTATACCGACAACTATGCTGTTGAGTTCTGGGGCCCCAAGTACAGGGCCCTTGTGATCAAACTGAATTACTGGTTCAGTTTATAATGCTTTTGGCGGGATTATATTTTAGCTCGACACTGCTCATTAAACCTCTTGCCACAAAATGAGTCAAAAGCTCATACCATACCCTTAGGTCTGTATAATGAAATTTTGTATCTTGTTATTATTGTGTAAAATGTACACAAGAATAAATTCACAACCATACTTACCATCCATACACTAGATCTATGAAACAGAAAAAGAGTTACAAAAGCACCGGTAAGGGACTCTCCAGGAGAGACTTTATCGGGAAAACCGCTGCAGCAACAGCGGCCTTTACCATTGTACCTCGCCATGTGCTCGGGGGACCCGGATTTACCGCACCCAGTGACATGGTCAATGTGGCCGGAATCGGACTGGGGAACCAGGGTGGAAGCGATATCCGGAATATCGCAACGCCCGATGTACCTATCACAGGCCGCAGGGGATTGCCGGGAATGAAGTTCTACCGCTACCCGGGTGTCCGGCCCGAGAGGACCAGGCCCGCAGGAGGCAGGCGTTCTGATAATCCCAACCAGTTGGGTGCTGCAGGAGGTGATAAAACCTTCAAACATGCCAATATCTATGCCCTCTGTGATGTAGATTCGGAATATGCAGGCCACATATTTGCCGGCTACCCCAAGGCAAAGGTATACGACGATTTCCGCAAAATGATTGACAAGGAAAAAGAGCTGGATGCTGTGGTCATCGGAACCCCCGATCATACTCATACAGTCATTGCCGCCTATGCCATGAATGCAGGGAAACATGTCTTCGTGGAAAAACCCATGGCCAAAACCATTCACGAGGTACGCTTCCTGAAAGAGCTGGCTAAGAAAACCGGACTGGTTACCCAGATGGGGAACCAGGGTCACAACATTGAAGGGACCATGCAGACCGTTGAGTGGATCCAATCGGGAGCCATCGGAGCGGTAAGAGAAGTACATATGTGGTCGAACCGGCCTGTTTGGGCACAGGGCCCGCTGGAACGTCCCGCTGGAGTGGATGTACCTTCCAACCTGAATTATGATGTCTGGCTGGGACCGGCCCCTGAGAAGCCCTACCATCCCGATACCACACACTTTGCCTGGCGCGGATTGTGGGATTACGGAACAGGTGCCATGGGAGATATGGGAGCACATACATTTGATTCACCTATCTGGGCCCTGAATCTGGGCATGCCAACAAAAATCCAGGCCACCACATCGCCCTATACCACCGAATACCTTCCACATGCAGAGAGTTGTACCTATGAGTTCCCGGCACGCGGTGATATGCCACCGGTGAAGGTCACCTGGACCGATGGAGGAATCAAACCACCACGCCCGGAAGCACTGGAAGCGGATCGCCGGCTCAGAGAAGCGCTCTACATTGGAGACAAGGGAATGCTGATGCACGGCACCCACGGGGCCATGCCAGAATTGATTCCTGAGGATCCCGGATTTGTGGCACCCGAGAAGTGGCTGAATCGTCCCAGCAGTGTATATGTGGACTTCATTGAGGCCATTAAGGAGGGAAGGAAAGCTGCCAACGATTTTGAGATCTCTTCCAAACTGACCGAGATCATGCTGCTGACCAACATTGCAGTAGCCTCACAGCAGGTGAACAGGACCCTCGAATACGATGCAGAGAACATGAAGATCACCAACCTCGAAGGAGCCAACGAGTACTTCCACTACGAATACCGTGACGGCTGGAAATTATAATAACTATCTAAATACTAAAACAAAGATGAAAAACAAGAAAATCAAATCACGATTATCCATTCTGGCAATGGCTGTGTTTATGTTAATGACCTCCTTCTCCGCCGAGGGACAGGAACCCATTAACTCCAATTACGGCGGGGTACAAATCGGTGCCATTACCTATAGTTTCAGAACCATTCGTGAAGTGGACGCCGTACTCCAGGCCTGCGTGGATGCAGGGCTCAGTTCGGTGGAACTAATGGGAACCGGTATTGAAGCTTATCTTGGAGCTCCCGTGAATCCTGTCTCCAGAAGGGAAATGAGAAGGCCCGATGAATTATCGGATGAGAAGAAAGAGGCCCTCAAAAAATACCAGGAGGAGATAAATACCTGGCGCTATTCAGAAGAGACTATGAATAAATATGTGGGACTGAAGAAGAAGTTTAACGATGCGGGTGTGAACATCCATATTTACAAATGGACCGCAGGGATGAGTGACGAGGAGCTTGACTATTCATTCAAAGTTGCCAAAGCTTTGGGTGCCATTGGGATCACCACTGAGATCGGTGAAGAGAACTGCACCAAGGTAGGGGCCGCAGCAGAACGGGCCGGAATGCTGGCCATCTTCCACAATCATTACCAGTATGCCCAGGAGGATTTTGATGTGGACAAACTCCTGGCCATGTCGCCGGCCAACAGGCTTAACTTTGATATCGGGCACTATCTTGGATCAACTGGAAAAGATCCGGTAGCATTTATCGAAAAGTACCACGACCAGATTGCCAGTATTCATGTAAAGGATAAGACGGGTAAGGACAACGAAGTCAAGGGCAATGTCAATAAGCCATTCGGTCAGGGTGAGACTCCCATCAATGAGGTAATGCAACTGATCCAGAAGAACAAGTGGGCCATCTATTGCGACATTGAACTGGAATACAAAATCCCGGAAGGTTCGGACGCTGTTAAGGAAACAGCTATCTGCAGGGAGTACTGCAAGCAGGCCCTTCAGTAAACGGAGAAATATGGAACCAGGTTCCATAGTGATATAAACATTCATTTACAAAAGCTCCTGTGGGAGCTTTTGTATTTTCATTACCTTAGTTACATGACGGAAAAAACAATCCGCTGGGGCATGATCGGAACCGGCAATGTGACTGAGAAAAAGAGTGCTCCTTCCTTTAACAAAATTGAGAACTCGCAGCTCGTAGCTGTGACAAACCGCACTCCCGATAAAGCGGAGAACTATGCGCAGCGGCATGGGATCCCGACATGGTACAAGGACCCCTATGAGGTGATCCGCGACCCGGAAGTGGATATCGTCTATATCGCCACTCCTCCAGGGTCACACATGGATTATGCACTGAAGACCTTCAAATCGGGGAAGCCTGTCTACATTGAAAAACCGATGGCCCGTACCGGAGAAGAGTGCAGGATCATCAACGAGGCTGCAGAGAAAGCAGGTTTGCCAGTTTTTGTGGCCTATTATCGCAGGGGGCTCGAATACTTTAAAAAGGTAAAAATGATCATCGACAGCGGGACCCTGGGGAAAATATTACATATCAACCTGCAGCAATACTACCCGGCCCGTCCGGAAGATTACGATCGCGCAAACCTGCCATGGCGGGTGATTCCGGAGGATGCCGGAGGTGGCTACTTCCACGACCTGGGGTGCCATGCCCTCGACATTCTGTTTCATATCTTTGGAGATCCCCTGGAGGTTTCAGGGAAGGCTTCCAATATAGCTGGATTGTACACGCCGGAAGATACCCTCTCAGCCTCCCTGGTGCTTCCCGGTGAACTGCTAGTAAGCGCGAGCTGGAGCTTTGTGACCCCCGAACCTTTTAACAAGGACCTGGTGGAAGTAACTGGGGAAAAAGGGAAGCTATCCTTTGGCATTTTCAGCTTCCAACCCATCACCCTTCATTCAGGAGATCACAAAGAGACCATTGCTACCATACAACCTGAACATATCCAGATGCCCCTGATCCGGACCATTGTATCCGAATTAAACGGTCATGGACGCTGTCCCTCTAACGGCCGGACCGCTGAGGTAACCAGCAGGGCAATGGATATCATCCGGGGAGAGACTCTGTCAAATCTTTGATCACATTTATATGAAATTTCGGAGATTCCTGCTCAGCCTTTTGATTGCGCTGCCATTCTTCTTTTCCTCCTGTACTACACGAAAAACGGATACATCCGGGACCGGTGAGATTCGATACACCGAACAGCACCGTCCCCAGTTCCATTTTAGTCCCGACTCCATGTGGATGAATGATCCCAACGGCATGGTCTTCTATGAAGGAGAATACCACCTCTTCTACCAGCATAATCCCGAACAGAATATTTGGGGACCCATGCACTGGGGACACGCCATCAGTACCGACCTGGTCCACTGGGAGCACCTGCCCATTGCCCTCTATCCCGACAACCTGGGTACCATTTTTTCGGGCAGTGCGGTGATTGACTGGAATAACACCTCCGGCCTCGGCAACGGCCATGAGCCTCCCATGGTGGCCATTTTCACCCACCACAACCATAAACTCGAAAAGGAAGGAAGCATGCAGTTCCAGAACCAGAGCATTGCCTACAGCCTGGATAAAGGAAGAAGCTGGACCAAATACCCGGGAAATCCCGTACTGGAGAACCCGGGGATCCGGGATTTCAGGGATCCAAAGGTGAGCTGGTACGAGGAGGACGAAAAATGGCTCATGGTATTCGCCGCCCAGGACCGTATTTTGTTCTACTCCTCCCCCGATCTTATCCATTGGGAATCGGAGAGTGAGTTTCTGATGGAAAAGGCCCCGAATGAAGGGGTCTGGGAGTGTCCCGATTTCTTTCCTCTGTCAAGTGAGAAAGAGGAAAAGTGGGTATTGATTGTCAGCATAGGCAGCGGTGGGCCCAATGGAGGTTCAGGCACCAAATATTATGTCGGTGAATTCGACGGCCACACCTTTAGCTGTGAAAATCCTTCCGACCCGACGCGCTGGATCGATTTCGGGAAAGACAATTACGCCGGAGTCACCTGGTCTGACATCCCTGAACGGGATGGAAGAAGAATCTTTATGGGCTGGATGAGCAATTGGCAATATGCCAACATGGTCCCCACCAAAAGGTGGAGAAATGCCATGACCCTGCCCAGGGAACTCAAGCTGGGGCAGGACGAAAACGGCTATATGGTGACCTCCGTTCCGGTAGTTGAAACGGAGCGGTTGAGGAGAGATATAATCAAACTCGAATCCGGACCTTTTCATGGCAGAAGCTATGTCGGTCCGGTAAATGAGAAGGGGTACCCTTTGTATGAAATCGATCTTCTATTCGAGTTTGATCCCGAAGAACAGGAGGGAGGTGAATTTGGTATTGTCCTGGAGAGCGCTCAGCATGAACAGGTGGTTGTAGCATTTAACCTGAGGAACCAACAGGTATTTATCGCACGGCTTCTATCTGGCAAAACCGATTTTCCGGGGATTTCCCGGGATTCCATACAGCACCCTACCATGTTTCAGAGGGTGGAGAGATCAGGTTTCATGCCTTCATCGACCTCTCATCCATTGAACTTTTTGTGGACCGGGAGGCATTGGTAATGACCGAATTGTTCTTTCCTGAGTCGGGATTCGAAACCATTCACCTCTACTCCAGCCACGAATCAGCCAGGTTAAAAGAGGGTGTGATTTACAGTCTGAAAAGCACCTGGTAGGTATTGTTAATAACTCCCCTCTAATTGTTCAATTCTCGATCCCAAAACAGCCCTTTTGGGGGTCCCGGGGATTAGGATAGGTGTCCAAAAACATAGAACTTTAGGCAAGAAATACTCCTGAATAAATAGGGATTTGGCGCAGTTCTTGTGTCTTATGGAAGAAGGAGCTTGGGGTAAGGGACATTTTTAGTGAAAATTTTACCGTCCCCACGCATCCTTTTAATAAAAAAGTGGTCTTTTTAATATAGAACATGCACAACACAGTTTCAAAATTGAACACGCAGTACACGATCATATTAGGAGCGGAAGGCGAACTGGGCAAAGCCCTGGCCCGTGAAGTTGCCCGGAAAGGGTGCAACCTGATCCTTGTATCCACCACTTCAATAGACCTTCAAAGATTTGCTATCGGTTTGCAGCTGAAGGAAGAGGTACAGGTAGAGGCCATCAAACTCGACCTGGCAGACCAGGAGGCGATACAGTCTCTCACCACCAAGCTCCGGGAAAAATATGAAGTTCGTGCATTGATCAATAACATCACCTGCGACTGGTCGGTGGCCCAAAATAGCTGCATTTCAGAACTGGCAAAGGAGGATTTCCTGACACGGTTCAGGGGAGCCGCACTGGTGACCTGGAGCCTTCTTCCACAGATGAGGAAGCTTCCGGCCTCCTACATCCAGCATATCATTCCGTTTCCTTTCAAAAAGGAGCACTTCATTGCCGGTCTTCAGCATTCAGTGAGCAAAATGTATGCCTTTTCCAAAGAGCTGGACGATGAATTGAAGCATACCGGGGTATCGGTAAGTATGGTACATCCCGCTCCCATCAAGAATGTGATGGAGAAGATAGAATTCACAGGCAGGATTTTTGAAGAAGAGATTCTAACCCTGTTGCCAGCCATAATCGCCATGAAAGCTGTAAATGGAATGCTTCGCGGTGACCGCCTGATAATTCCGGGATTCTGGAACAAGGTGCAATTCTACCTGAACCGTCACGCCACCACGTGGTTCAGAGCTGCTGAAGAGAGCGTGGAATCCTCCCTTCAGCCATCGGTCTGATACTCCTAATCAGTTCCTGTTATCAATTAAGGCATGGATAGGCAAGCTGAGTTCATCGGTCCATACGTTATGCCCCCCACCATCCTGGATGAAACGAAGGTAATCTTTGTAATCCTCACTGGGTAGAATCGCTTCATTTTCAGAATAGAAGCTAAATGGTGTAAATCCGCCTGACATAGATTTATATAAAAAATTCTCTCATTCATACCTGAGCGACATACTCGGGTTCAGCCTGCTGGCCCTGATGGCGTGGAAACTTACAGTGGCCAGGGCAATAATGAATGCCAGCACACCCGCCACCAGGAACACCCAGTAAGGAATATCAATCCTGTATGCAAAGCTTTCCAGCCAAAGCTTCATGGACCACCAGGTGAAGGGCCAGGCGATAATATTGGCCAGCAAAACCCATTTGGTGAAGTCGAGGGATAATATCCCCAGGATATTGCGGGTGGTGGCCCCGTTGGTCTTTCGGATTCCAATCTCCTTGGTCCGTCGTTCGGCCATGAAAGAGGCTAGTCCGAACAGACCCAGGCAGGAGATGAAAATAGCGATCATGGCAAATATGATGAGGAGGGACCTGGTTTGTTTTTCATTCTGGTAGATTCCTTCATAATGTTCATCCAGGAATTCATATTCGAAAGGAATAGATTCCACCTGTTCTTCCCAGGATTTCTCCAGGATCCCGACCACCTTTTCAAGGTCTGATCCTGCAAACCTGACACTCACGTAATTTGGCTCTACCCAATCCATGATTTCAAGATGCATGAGAGCATGGGGCCTGATCTCCATATGTTTCGACTCCCAGTGGTAATCCTTTACCACGCCGATAACTTCCATCTGACGATTGCGATCGCCGTACAGGTAGGTGATTTTGCCTATAGGATCTTCCATTTCAAAGAGGTTGACAGCTGTTTCATTCAGGATGACTTTGTCCTTTTCTGCTCCGAATGCCTTTGAAAAATAGCGTCCTGCCACCAACTCCAGCTCCATGGTTTCCAAGTAGGTCTCATCAGTCATATTGGCATTGATGCTGAAATTATTGTCGTTCCCTTCCACTCCAAAGCCCCAGTTGATCAGCTTATCCCCCGGAACATTGTAGGAGGACGCCACCTGGATGATTTCCGGATTGTTGCGGAGTTCATCCATATAGGTATCTACGTTTTCCAGGTAATTGGCTCGATTGACCAGGATTACCTGTTCTTTATTGAATCCCAGTGAATCGTTCATAATCAGATCCATTTGTTGTTGCGTCACCAGGGTGGCAGCGATCAGGAAAATCGCCACCGAGAACTGGAACAATACGAGGATATTGCGGAACCAGCTTTTGGCTTGTTTAACCCCTTTAAATCCAAGGGAATCGATGGCGGAAAAATTACTCATATAGAGGGCCGGATAAGACCCCGACAGCAAGCCAACCACAGTGGCCATGGCCAGCAAACCCGGAATAACAAGGAAATTATCAAGGTAATGGATCTGAATCTCCCTCCCGGTAAAATTCTGGTAGGTGCCCATCAGAGATTCCACCAGTCCCATGGAAAGCACCAGGGCCAGAATGCTGACAATGATGGCCTCAGCAAAGAATTGCTGCTGAAGCATCGCCCTGCTGGCGCCGTTGGTTTTCCGGACCCCGATCTCACGTGCCCTGATGGATGAACTGGCGGTGGTAAGATTCATGAAATTGATGCAAGCTACTATTAGAACCAGAAATGCCACAATGGAAAAGATCCTGATGTAGGTAAGGTTGCCATTGGGCTCAAACTCCCCATTCAGATCCGAACCCAGATGGATGTCACGGATATGTTGAAGGTAAAGCACCCAGAAATTTTCTCCATCTTCAAATTCACCATACTGTTCCTGGAACATGTATTTGTCCACAAATTCGGGCAGCTTGGTCTCCAACTCATCTTTGGGAAAGCCTGGCTCGAGCCTCATGTATGTGGCATAATTATTAGCAAACCACTCCTGTCTGTTTGCCTCATCCGGTCTGGATACCATTGAAATCAGAAAATTGAAATGAAAATGGGATTGCGTTGGGAAATCTTCAAACACTCCGGCAATGGTCACTTGTATGGTATCGCTTATGTTTATTACCTGTCCATAGGCTGGCTCTTCTCCAAAATATTTCCGGGCAGTGGTCCGGTCAATAATCACCTGGCCGGGTTCGTTTAAATACTTCCCCTGCATACCTTCGATGAAATTCAGTGTGAAAATTTCTGCAAAAGTTGAGTCCACATAGGCTGCATTATCTTCGTTATAGATCCTCTCGTCGATGGTCACTGTTCGGGACCTTTGACCAATCCTGGTAATGGCCCTGATCTCGGGATATTCGTCATACATGGCTACCGGCAAGGGAGCAGGTGTCCCTAACTGCTTGATTACAGTACTGCCTATTTGGGCATCCACCCTGATCCGGTATATGTCATTATAATGCTCGTTGAACTGGTCGTATTTGAACTCGTGGTTCACAAAGAGCATGATCAATACAAAACACCCTATACCAATGGCCAGGCCACTGATGTTTAAAATGGAGATCAGCATGTGTTTCCGGATATGACGGAAGGTGACTTTAAAGTAGTGCTTTACCATTATATATAGTTTTTATTCATATCTGAGGGACAATCCAGGATTCCTGCGACTTGCCCTGATGGCGTGAAAACTCACAGTAGTGAGGGCTATGCCAAATGCCAGAAAACCGGCAACCAAAAATACCCAGTAAGAAATATCGATCCTGTAGGCAAAGCTTTCCAACCATTTTTTCATGGCAAACCAGATCGCCGGCCAGGCAATAAGGTTGGCCAGCAATACCCACCTGGTAAAGTCAAGAGATAACAGCCCGAGTATAGATCTGGTGGTAGCGCCATTGATCTTACGGATACCGATCTCCTTGGTTCGACGGTCGGCCATAAACGAAGCCAGTCCAAACAGGCCCAGGCAGGAGATAAAAATGGCAATCACTGCGAAGATATAGAGCAAATACTGGGTCTGTTTCTCATTCTGATAGATCCCTTCATAGTGCCGGTCCAGCATCTCGTACTCAAAGGGGATGGAGCTTACATTTTCTTCCCAACCCACCTCCAGGGTCTTAATGATTTTTTGATAATCGGCCCCGGCGATCCTGACACTGAGGTAGTAGGGATTCCTGTTTACGGCATCCAAAAGCATTAGGCCATGCGATCTGATTTGCATATGCTTGGATTCCCAGTGGTAATCCTTAACTACACCAATCACCTCCATAGGACGGTCTCCTGCATTATAAAAAAGTTTTGTTCCAATGGGATTGTCCAGTTCCAGCAACTTCACGGTGGTTTCGTTGAGAACAATTTTATCTACATCTGTTCCAAATTCCTTTGAAAAATAACGCCCCTCTGCCATCTCTATTCCCATGGTTTCCGGATAGGTCTCATCCGTATAATTCACATTGAGGCTAAAACCACTCTCTTCCCCTAAGGTTTGAAATCCCGTATTGGTAATTTTGTCTCCGGGCACATCAGCTGATAAGGCCACCTGAATAATCTCCGGAATATTGCGCAACTCATCCATATAGCTATCCAGGTTTTCCATGTAATATGCATTCTTCACCAGGATCACCTGTTCCTTATTAAAACCCAGAGACTCCTCCATGATCAGGTGCATCTGTTTCTGCACCAGTAACGTGGCCGCAATCAGAAAGATAGCCACGGAAAACTGGAACAGCACCAGGATATTGCGGAACCAGCTTTTTGATTGCTGCATTCCTTTGAATCCCAGTGAATCGATGGCGGAAAAATTGCTCATGTAGAGCGCCGGATAAGAACCTGACAACAGTCCCACTAGCACAGCCAGCGTAAGCAATCCCGGAATTATCAGGAAGTTATCCAGGTAATCTACCTGGATCTCTCTTCCTGTAAAGGCACGGTATGGTCCCATGACCGATTCCACCAGCGCCATGGCCAGAATCATGGCCAGGACACTTATGATAATGGCTTCACCAAAGAATTGCTGTTGCAATTTTTTCCGGCTGGCACCATTGGTTTTTCTTACACCCACCTCCCTGGCCCTGATGGAGGAGCTGGCGGTGGTCAGGTTCATAAAATTGATGCAGGCAACAATAAGCAACAGGAAGGCAACAATAGAGAAGATCCGTATATAGGAAATATTTCCGTTGGGTTCAAACTCCCCATTGAGATCCGATCCCAGGTGGATCTCCCTGATATGCTGAAGATACAACCTCCAGTAGTTGTCCGAATCGGCCCGTTCCGCATAAGTACCTTCAAACAGGTATTTGTCAACCCATGCAGGCAATTTTGCTTCCAGTTGCTCCTCAGGATATCCGGCCTTCAGCCTCATATAGGTTTCGAAATTGTTGGCAAACCAGTTCTGGTTATTATATAGCCCGTCCAGGGAGGTGAGTGAGATCAGAATATTGAAATGAAAATGTGACTGTGCAGGGAAGTCCTCGTACACCCCGGTCACGGTCAGGGGAAGGGTATCCTGTATGTGGATGACCTGTCCATACGCCGGATCATCACCAAAGTACTTCCTGGCCGTAGTCCGGTCAATAAGCACCTGGCCGGGCTCATTGAGTACCTTTGCAGGGGATCCCTCCAGGAAATTCAATGTAAATATCTCTGAAAAGGTGGAGTCTACAGCTGCTGCTTTTCCCTCATTGTAGATTAGATCACCAATGGTCACTGTCTGGGACCAGTCAGCGATCCTGGTAATGGCCTCCACTTCGGGGTATTCATCATACATGGCAGCGGGCATGGCCGCCGGTGTCCAGGTTTGCTGAATCGCTGTGTTTCCAAACTTAGCATTTACAGCTACTCTGTAGATGTCATCGAAATGCTCATTGTACCTGTCGTAATTGAGTTCGTGGTTCACATAGAGCATGATCAGTACAAAACTGGCTATCCCAATGGCCAGGCCGCTGATATTCAACAGGGAGATCAGGAGGTGTTTTCTGAAGTGGCGAAAAGTAACTTTGAAATAATGCTTTACCATTATATAGGTTTTTCCAATAATTTGCAAGAGATATGCCATTTCTATTATTTAGTTCATTATGTGTGTTTTACAAATCGTATTCGCTTTGTAAATTAAAAATAAGTGCTCGTTTTTAATGCATCCACCTGTTCGATAATGTGGCAGTTTGCAGGGCTTATCGGAATAAGCTATTTTCGTAAAACAGTTCACAGCGAATGGATGATCCCCGAATACTGATCATCGATGATGATCACGATGTGTTGCTTACTGCACGCATGTTCCTTGAACAGCTCGAATTTGATGTCACGGTCCTCTCCGACCCGGAGAAAATTTTGTCTCAAATTGCCAGGGAACATTATGATGTGATTCTGCTGGATATGAATTTCCAGCGGGGAAAGACCGAGGGTGCAGAAGGAATCAGGTGGCTGGAAACCATCAGGAAGCATGACTCCCGGGCCGTGGTTATCCTGATGACCGCCTTCGGTGATGTGGAACTGGCTGTAAAAGGGATCAGGGC
>JAGLPR010000144.1 GCA_023137255.1 Bacteroidales bacterium
TCCATTCTTTCAGCATTGAAATTGAAGCAGACCCACCAGGAGAAGGAAAAGTACATGAATGTGGCCAGAACTCTGGGAGACGATGTGGATATGCCCTTTATGCAGATCCTGGGAACATCGGATGCCATTGACAAGTTAAAAGAGAACATCCGGATCATTGCGCCCACCGATGCTTCCGTTCTGATCCTGGGAGAGAACGGTACCGGCAAAGAGATGGTAGCCCGGAGCATCCACAGGCTCTCTCAGCAGGAAGAGGGAATTTTCATCGGAGTCGATATGGGTGCTATTCCGGAAACACTCTTTGAATCAGAGCTTTTCGGTCACCAGAAAGGATCATTTACAGGGGCCATTCAGGACAAACCGGGGAGGTTTGAGCTGGCAGAAAAGGGGACCCTGTTCCTTGATGAAATTGGTAACCTGCCGGTGACCATGCAAACCAAACTGCTTTCAGTGCTTGAGCAGAGGACCATCCGGCGAATCGGTGCCGGTTCTGATATTCCCATCGATATCCGCCTGATCTCTGCCACCAACCAGCCGGTGCACCAGATGGTCGATAATGGATCGTTCCGACGCGACCTGCTCTACCGCCTGAACACCATTGAGCTGGTCATCCCTCCCTTAAGAGAACGGGAGGATGATATCCCTGTGCTGGCAGAGCATTTTCTCGGCGAGGCTTGCCGCAAATACGGGAAACCGGGGCTGGAAGTAAGCAAGAGGAGCATGAAGCAACTTCAGCAATACCACTGGCCGGGAAATGTACGTGAGCTTCAGAACACCCTGGCAAGGGCGGTAATCATGAGCGAAGACAAACAGGTCCGGTTTGATCAGCTGGGCTCTGCTGCCGGAGCGGGTTCTACCGGGACATCACTGAACATTGAGGAGAATGAAAAATCGCTGATACAGAAGGCTTTGGTTACCAACCGGGGAAATGTTACCAGGGCTGCCTCGGACCTGGGAATTGACAGGAATGCGCTATACAGAAGAATGAAGAAATATGGGGTTTAATAAATACATGCTCCGGATTTCGGTCAGGCTGATCCTGATCTTCCTGGCTATGCTGGCATTGGCACTGGTCATTGGTAAACAGGCCAGGCTGTTTACTGTGCTGGGTGCATCGCTGATTCTCCTGTTTTTAATCGCCGAGCTATTCAGGTCCATAACACGCACCAATCAAATCGTGGAATCGCTGCTCGAATCTATCAGGTATGGCGACTTTAACAGGACGATTCAGAACAAAGCTGCAGGCCTTGGTTTTGAAGGCCTGGCCGATTCTGCCCAGGAGATCATCCGGGCCATTGCCTCGGCCAGGATCGAGAAAGAGACGCAGTACCAGTACCTGCAGACCATCCTCGAGCATATCCATACTGCTGTGTTAACACTGGATGAAGAACATGAGCCTGAACTGATCAATCCGCTTGCCCTGAACACCCTGGGCTTGTACAATACACGCTTACCATCCTGGGCAGAGATAGAAAAGAGTGCTCCGCTCTTCACCAGAGCCCTGAATTCCATGGGCGAATCGGGGAGACAAATGATCCGGCTCAGCAACACTCCCACTGGAAAAAAGCTCTTGGTGCTTGTAAACACTGTGAAAATAGGGGGAGCACCCGTAAAGATCATCACCTTCCAGGACATAGAACCTGAAATTGAGCAGAAAGAGATGGAGTCGTGGCAGACCATCAGCCGTATCATGGCCCATGAGATCATGAACAGCCTTACACCACTCTCCTCCCTTACTGAAACAGGGATCATGTTGCTTGAAAAAGAGGGCACTCCAAAAAACGTTTCAGAGCTGTCCCAGAAGACCATCGAAAACCTCTATACGGCACTGCTTACGATCTCTGACAGGAACCGGGCGCTCACTGAATTCATCGGAAGTTACAGGCAATTATCACGCTTGCCTCCTCCGGTTAAAGAGGAGCTGGCCGTGACGGATCTGCTGGCCGGACTCAGCGAGCTCTATGAGATCCCCTGCAGAAGAAAAGGGATTGAGTGTTCCATTTCGACCGGACCGGCAAAACTGACCCTATCTGCCGATGAGGCTCAGCTTAAGCAGGTCCTGATCAACCTGGTAAAAAACGCCACCGAGGCCCTTGATGGTGTTGAAGATCCGTTGATTGAAGTCTCTGTAAAAAGAATTCTGTACCAGGTTTCCATTGAAATCCATAACAACGGTCCGGCCATTCCTCCCGATATCCTGGAGAAGATCTTTGTACCATTCTACTCTACAAAACCCGAAGGTTCCGGAATAGGCTTAAGTCTTTCCCGCCAGATCATCAGTAACCACGGGGGACAAATTGCCGTGGAATCGGAGGAGGAAAAAGGAACCACATTCAGGGTCATGCTTCCTGTCGTTGAATAAGGTTTGCAGGTAAATTATAATCTTAGTAAATTATCTCTTCAAATAGAAACCCAAAATCATGAACAACGAAAGCATCAATTTCAACAAGATTTTAAAAGATTCCCGGGAAACTTTGCTGAATCCACAAGGATATTTTGAATCCATGCCCCTGGCAGGGGGATTTGCCGAACCTCTAATCAAAGCAGCCATTTATGGAACAGTAGCAGGCCTGTTTGCACTGTTATGGAGTGTTATTGGATTTTCTGCTGTGGGTGCCGGTGGGATCTGGGGCGGTGCGATGGGGATCATGGCCCTGATCTGGTCGGTCATTGGAGCGATTATTGCTGTGTTCATAGGCGGAGCCATCATGCTTTTGATCTCAGCTATCTGCGGGGGCAATACCGATTATGAAGCCAATGTAAGGGTTACCTCTTCCTTAATGGTGGTCTATCCCATTAATGCCTTTCTTGCATTTTCTTATGGGATTAACTTCACCCTGGGCGGAGTTATTGCTCTGGCTGTCAGCCTCTACTCTTTATACCTGCTTTACCATGCTGTTATTCAGGCCCTGAAAGGTAAAGAGTCCACTATGAAAATTGTGGCCATTGTGCTGTTGCTTATTGCCCTGTTGGGTTTCTTCGGAGGCAGAAGGGCATCAAAATCAATCAGAAATTTCTCTGATATGTATGAGGAGGAGCAGATGTATTAAATCCTTTATCGCAAAGCTTATCATTGAGAATTCAATCTTTCCAAATTGAAAACGTCTTATCTGTTCATATTGATAGCCCTCACCTGCCTGGTCGGTGGTTGTAGCAAATTCAGCCCGGTGAAAGAGGGTACAACATTCAACACCATTTATAAAGGAGATCGCCTGAACCGGGTGGCATTTCCCATGGGAGGAATGGGAGCAGGAATGATCTGTCTGGAAGGAACAGGCTCTGTCTCACATGTTTCGGTGCGGCATAAACCCGATGTATTCAACGAGCCGTTGATGTTCGGGGCCATCTCGGTAAAGGGAGTAGCGCATGGAACCAAGGTACTGGAGGGTCCGGTTCCGGGCCGCAAACTGTTCGGAGCCCCTTATACCGGAAACGGTTGCGCCAACAACAACTACGGATTTCCAAGGTTCGAACAGGCTGAATTTCTGGCCAGATTTCCATTTGCCGTTGTTAAACTGGACGACAACGATATTCCTTTAGAAGTAGAAATCAGGGCTTGGAGCCCGTTTCATCCCACACAGGAAGATCTCTCCTCATTGCCCATGGCTGCCCTGGAGTATACCTTTTCCAATCCGACCGATTCCACCCTGGAGATGGTTTTTTCCTACCATGCAGAGAATTTTATGCGCATCCGGACACAAAACCAGTGGGGGGTCTCTTACGAAAATGAGGGGCACACCATACAGAAAACAAAGAACGGGTTTGTGCTTTCTCAATCCTGTTTGCCCGATAAACCCCATTACAAAGGGGATTTCTCAATCTCCACCCTGGAGGATGCCACGGTAGATTACCGGTGGTTCCGGGGAGGATGGTACGATGCGCGGACCATGCTTTGGGAGAATATTGAAAAGGCTGAGCCCATCTCCGATTCTGCCACCTCCGGATCGGCAAATGCCTCACTCTATGTTCCGGTGACCCTTCAGCCCGGTGATTCAAAAACCATTCATCTGCTCATGTCGTGGTATGTACCTCACTCCGACCAACGGTTTGGGGGTATTCCCCCGGTACAGGGGGTACCAGCCTGTGATCCCGCAGAGGGTTGCTGCTCCCCTGAATATACATCCCAGTTTTATGAACCGTGGTACTCCCGGAGGTTCACGGGCATCCAGGAAGTTTCACAATACTGGAGGTCCGGATACCCAGACCTCCTTGAGAAAGCAGAACTGTTCAGTCAAACCTTTTTTGCATCGGACCTGCCCCCCGAGGTCCTTGAAGCAGTATCCGCCAACCTTGGCATCCTGAAATCGCCCACCTTATTGCGGCAAAAAGACGGGGCGATCTGGGCATTTGAGGGCTGTTTTGATGAGGGCAGCGGATGTTGTATCGGATCGTGCACCCATGTATGGAATTATGCCCAGGCCATACCCCACCTCTTCCCGCGCATGGAGAGAACCCTCCGAGAAACGGAGTTTCTTCAGAGCCAGGATGAGACCGGGCACCAGAATTTCCGTTCTGCCCTTCCCATCCAGGGCACCGACCACAATTGGCACGCAGCTGCCGACGGACAACTGGGCGGAATGATGAAAGTATATCGCGACTGGCGCATTTCGGGCGATACGGAATGGCTCAGGTCGCTTTGGCCACAGGTAAAATCCAGTTATGAGTTCTGTTCCAAAAGTTGGGATCCGGACAGTAAAGGGGTACTTGTGGAACCCCACCACAATACCTATGACATTGAATTCTGGGGCCCCGATGGCATGTGCAGCAGCATTTACCTTGGAGCCACACAAGCCATGATCAAAATGGCCGGGGCCCTTGGAGAGGAGAGTGACACCTATCAACAGATCCTGGACAAGGGAATCCTTATATTGGAAAACGAACTCTTCAACGGGGAGTACTTTATTCAGCTCACCACCTGGAAAGGGCTGAGAACCCCTCCACCGGATGAAGGTTTACAGGCCTGGAACATCTCTTACAGCGAAGAGGCACTGACCTTGCTTAAAAAGGAGGGACCCAAATACCAGTATGGCAACGGCTGCCTGGCAGACGGGATCATCGGTGCCTGGTTCGATGCAGTTTGCGGATTGCCGGAATTTCTGGACCGGGAGAAGGTACAGAGCCATCTGGAATCGGTCCACAGGTACAATTTCCGAACCGATCTCTCGGACCATGTGAATCCACAGCGACCGGGATTCGGTACCGGAAAGGATGGCGGACTCTTACTCTGCACCTGGCCCCGCGGTGATCAGCCCTCTCTGCCATTTGTATACAGTAACGAGGTGTGGACAGGTATCGAATACCAGGTGGCCTCCCATTTGATGATGCATGGGGAAGTGGAGAAGGGACTGGAGATTGTCCGGGAGGTACGCAAAAGATACGATGGAAGGGTCAGGAATCCCTTCAACGAATATGAGTGCGGACACTGGTATGCCAGGGCCCTCTCCAGCTACGCCCTTTTGCAGGGCTTAACCGGTCTTTTTTATGATGCAGTAGATAAAACCCTTCATATCAATTCACAGATTGGTGACGATTTTCAGTGTTTCATCTCTACAGAAACCGGTTACGGATTGGGCGGACTCCGCAACGGGGAACCCTTCCTGGAAGTGATATTTGGAACTATTGAAGTAGAAAAATTTAACAACAGGACCGGCAGATAAATTACTCCGCCAGAATTCTGTCAAATTCTGCTTCTTCCAGTAATTCCGGCTGGTATTCTACATCATACAGGCTGAGTACCCTGACAAATGCCCTCAGGTGGTTTTCAGAACCTTTGCAAAGGTTTTCAAATACCCTGATCACATCTTCATTTTTTGCACTCTCATCCAGTGCGGTCCGAAGGTCAATAATATCCACCTCTTCGATCAGGGCTCCCACTGCGAGCGCCTCTTCTCTGCTTTTACTGCCTTTTTCAACCAGATCATCATATAGCATCTGCAACTCTTCATTTTCAAATTTCCCTTCAGGATTGTCACCCATGGGGTCTTCCAGTCCATAGGTATCTATCAGGTAAAGTATGGCATCCATGTGGGTCTGCTCACTTTTGGAAATATTGAGAAAGGGCCTTAAAGGATATACTTCATAGAGGAAAAGGTAGACATCACGCGCCAGTTTCTCCTCCTCCCGCATAAACAGGATTGCTTCTATCTCACCAGCCGTCAATTGTTGTGAAACATCAACAGAATCACACCCTTCATTGCA
>JAGLPR010000145.1 GCA_023137255.1 Bacteroidales bacterium
TGATCAGGGCACCACGGTTTACCTGGTCACTAAATGCCCTGTTCACATCGGGGTAGTGGGGTCCGGTAGCCAGGTTTTCCTGGGGATAGGCATCCAGGTATATCTTATTGATGTTGTATGCCGGATGGTAGTCCTCCACATACCTGGCCAGTTCATCTGCCTGCTGCATATGGATGTTGTTGTCTTCGTCATCCCCGATAAAACAGATAGCATTCCTCCAATCGCCCTGTTTATCTGGATCGCTGTATCCTATGATCTTGTCCACCAGGCTGGCAGCCTCTTCTGCGTTGGATACCGGGAGACGACCGATCCCAATATCGAGCAGGCCGTCATACATGCTTTCGTCGGTATCCAGCAAACCGAAAAAATCATCAGAAACATAGGAGCGTGTGGGGGAGAGCGATTCTTCTGATTGGTAAGTGAGGATCAGATTGGTGTTGTTGAGTTTATCGTCGCCTCCCAGGTTGTCGTAGGAGCCATCGCCCATTAGCAGGAGGTAACGGCACAATGTCCCGGAACCGCCGGATCGGTCGTAAAACATCTTCATGAAATTGCGGATGGCCGACACATCGGGAGTACCGGAGGAGAACTCGTTATACACTTGTTGCTGCAACACCACAGACACATCCATTCCGTCGTTCTGTCTGCGGAATTCAGCCAGCCTGTTTGCCTCCTCCAGAAGAGGCTCTGTGGTAATAATTAGCATTTCGGAGTGATCCAGGCCATGCAGGTCCTGGTTCGCCACCCGGCCCTCTCCTTCACCTGAGAAACCAGGGACAGGATAGTTGCCCACTGTCCGGAAGGCGATAAACTCTCTGTGCTTACTGGTTTCGATGGCAAAGCGGGCCTCGGAACCCAACAGTGCAAATGGAATGTTCCCGGGATTCCCCGGATCGGTGACTTCCCAGATCAGGGTGTTGCTGTCTGCATTCCCAACCCTGAACTGGCTGATATTCCCCGAAGCTACGATTCGGGAATCCCTGAATTGCAATTCATTGTCCGTGATAGATAGCGATGATCTTGCATTTAGTGTAATGGAGTTGAGCCACCCCTCCGAGTTGGCATCGGGCCGGTTGTAGGTCAGTGAAACGGTCAGTTGATTCTGGTCTGACAGATAACTGAACTCCCTCGTGGTTTCATAAGCATAGGTGGCAATGTAGTGACTCAGATCGGTGCCGCTGACAGAGAGGTTCCCCAGCAGGTCGTTGTTGGCTCTGACTGAAAAGGAGGAGAGGGTGCCGGATCTGGCGGCGGCAGTTACACTTACAGTCAGCTCCTCTTCCGGAATCAGTCCGGCAATTTCAAAAGGATAGTTCCCGGTCAGGTTCACACTGAACAGGTCTCCATACCACTCCCTTCCCGAATGGATCAGGTTGTAGGTCTCATCTTCAGTGTGGTCCCTGAAGTCATAGGAAGTAACGGTATGGGAGGGGGGCAAAGCGCTCAGCTCCATATCTTCCGGCAAATCTGCAGACCCCTGTCCGTCGGTCAGAAAGTAGTACCCTTTCCGGGAATAGGCATGAAGGTGATGCAGGTACATTCCCGATGCCTCATCATATTTCCAGCTAACGGGACCCTGTGCATAGAACAGAATGTGATCGCCCGGACCAAACAATCCGTCGCTTCCTTTGTGCATGTAAATAGGGAGGGGATCCAGGTCGTCAATATACCCTTCGGAAAAGTTTTCAGGAACAGGACTGGCACCGCAGCCATACACCCTTACCGTGGAAGGGTTTTGAAGCCCCAAAGCGCCCAGCTGTTCATAGGTAAGTTTATGTATCCCGCTCCTTTCCACTGAAATCCGGAACCAGCTGCCCGATGCAAGTAAAGAATGCCCGGTCCAGCTGCCAGCGATCGCACTTTTCAGTGGAGCCAGTGCGGGCTCCGCGTCCAGCCGGATCTCAAAACGGTCCACCCTTTCAATGGAACCTCCCGACTGCCTGGTGAATGGAAGGATCTTCACCAGCACAAAGGAGCTGCCTGCTTCCCGGACCAGGGAGTACTCCAGCAGCGGACCCTCTTTCACATGCGAATAGGTGATCCCGTCAAGAGTTCCAGCCTCAAGTTCGGTGGCTGAAATTACCTCCAGACTGACCACCGGCATCATTCCCGGGGAGGGCCATGCTATTTTTCTGGACAAATAAGGTAACGTATTCTCTCCGTCCTCGTATAATGCATGAGGAAAGAAATGCCGGACACCTTCTTTATCCCATTGAATCACAATGTCTTCAGTTTGAGAAAGAAGAAAAATAGTGGGGTACAGGAGTATGAGGAAAAAGAGCTTTCTCATAAAAAATGTGCAATCGGCAACTAAAATATGTATTTAAACGTTGAATTTGACGTTGATAGTATGTGATCCTTACAAAATAGCCAGCTATTTTGTAAGGAGCTTAGCGGGTAATTAAGTTAGTGAGTTAATAGATTAATATAACCGGAACGGGGTGAAAAAGGTTGCAAAGGGATACAGGTATCAAGTGTTGACGGCAGGAGTGCTGGTCACACTCTCCATGGGAGCGGCAGCACAGGATCCGGCATTCTCGCAATTTTATGCCAACCCGCTTTACATGAATCCCGCCATGGCAGGTTTGGAGGGTCCTGCGAAGGTATACCTGGGTTACAGGAACCAGTGGCCGGGAGCCACCAATCCCTATTCTACTTACCACGCCTCTTATGACCAGTATATCGACCCCTTGCACGGAGGTTTGGGCATTCATGTGATCAACGATCGTCAGGGTGGTGGCATTATCAATACCCTCTCTGTGGATGCCATCTATGCTTATCATCTGAAGGTAAGCCATGAATTGACGGTCACCGGCGGTTTCCAGCTTTCAGTGGGTCACCGCAATGTAAAAACCAGCGACCTGGTTCTTCCCAGCGAGCTTTTGGGTGCTCCTGGTAACACGCTTTATGACTATTCAGCACTCTATCCCGATTTTGCAGTGGGTTTCGGGGCCTTCTATAAATACATATACGGGGGAGTAGCGGCTCATCACCTGATGGAGCCTAACCCAACTGTACTGGATGACCCCAATACCCGCCTGGCCAGGAAATACACAGCCCATATTGGAGCCATTATTCCCATCTACGAAAAGAGGTTTGGAACCGAGGCGCTTCAGCTCTCACCCAACCTTGTATTCTTTCAACAAGATATTTATCAACAGTTAAATTATGGGCTGGAGGTGCTCTTTAGAGGTTTTGTGGGAGGGGTCTGGTTCCGGCAGGATCTTCTGTTCTCATTTGGTTCACTGATCTTCTCTGCAGGCTATGGAAACGGTCAGTACAGAGTTCGGTACAGCTATGATGTGAAACTCTCTCCACCCGATTTACACATTCCCACTTTGGGATCGCATGAAATATCGATGGTGGTTTTATTGGAAAACAATCATAAATCCACGAAACACAGGGCAATAAAAAGTCCTAAAATATAGTTACTTTTGATAGAAGTTTCTATAATATTTATATTTAGTCGAGTTAAAATTGAAAAAACTAGAAGCCATGAAAATGATGATGAGACTGATTCCTGTAATGCTTATTGGTCTGATGCTATGGGGATGCGGTGGAAAGGATATAACCTCATCAGGCAATGAGTCGACAACGACTGGTTGGGCCTATAACGATCCTGAAAACGGCGGATTTGAAGTTAAGACTGCCGCAGAACAGGAGACTGGTCCGGGCCTTACCCTGATTGAAGGTGGCACTTTTACCATGGGAACAATGCAGGATGATATCCTGTATGAGTGGAACAACATGCCCCGCAGGGTCACTGTCAGCTCTTTCTACATGGATATCACCGAGGTTCGCAATGTGGACTACAGGGAATACATCAACTGGCTGAGCCGTGTGTTCGGGATGAATAACCCCCAGGTGGTCAAAGCGGCCCTTCCTGATACTCTGGTCTGGCGCGATCCCATGGCCTACAACGAACCCTACGTGGAGTACTATTACCGTCACCCCTCCTTCAATGAATACCCCGTTGTGGGTGTCAACTGGCTGCAGGCGCAGGATTACTGCATCTGGAGAACAGACAGGGTGAACGAAATGGTCATGGTCGACATGGGACACATCGAGTTGTCGACTGACCAGCAGGATGAACGAAATTTCAATACCGAGGCGTACATTTATGGCCTCTATACCCCCAATATTATTAATCCCATGCCAAGCCTGAATCCAAACATGGAGGCTCGTCTGATCAACATGGAGGACGGAATACTGCTTCCCAAGTACAGGCTTCCAACCGAAGCGGAATGGGAATATGCTGCTCTTGGACTGGTGGGTAACACCGTGGATGAGCTTCTGTGGGAGCGCAGGACCTTTCCCTGGAACGGACACAATATGAGGAATGACAATCCCAGGGACATGGGTAAGATGAGGGCCAACTTCGTCAGAGGAAATGGTGACCTTATGGGTATGGCCGGAAGCCTGAATGATGGCGGTTCCATACCGGTTCCCGTGAAGTCCTACTGGCCTAACGATTACGGTCTCTTTTGCATGGCTGGAAACGTGAATGAGTGGGTGCAGGATGTTTACCGCGCCATGTCATCCCAGGATGTTTCATCTTTCAGACCATTCAGGGGCAACCAGTTTGACCAGTTGGCTACCGATGCCAATGGCAGTCCTCAGATTGACAGCCTGGGACGCCTGCAGAGGGAGCCCATATCGGAAGCAGATGCAGCGGGACGGTTCAACTACCGCAAGTCCGATTACAGGAACTATATGGATGGGGACAAGGAGTCCGTATTCGAAGCAGGTGAGAGAACACAGCAGGAGTATAAAGGTTCTGGAAGCATGTATGTGAACGACGAAACAGAAAAGTTATCCCTGCTGAACGACCAGGTCAGGGTCTTCAAGGGAGGTTCATGGAAAGACAGGGCCTACTGGCTGAGTCCCGGCGAACGGAGGTACCTGATTGAGACTGAATCGAGAGATGATCTTGGATTCCGTTGCGCCATGATTCGTGTGGGAACACCCACTGGATTTTAAAGATTTAATCAATTTACTATACCAGGAGGCTGTTTCTTCACAGAAGCGGCCTCTGTTTTTTTCTCCCATTGAACAGGATGTCGACAGAACAGGTTTACAAGCAATTTCTTCAATCGGCTGGCATATCTACCGATACCCGGGCCGAGGTTCGCAATACCCTTTTCTTTGCACTGAAAGGGGATCAGTTTGATGGGAACAGGTTCGTGGAAGATGCCCTGAAGAATGGGTGCAGGCTGGCCATTACCGAGCGTAAGGAGCTTGAGGGCGACAGCAGGGTGATATTTGTCCCCTCCTCCCTGCTTTTGTTGCAGGAGCTGGCCAGGTACCACCGGGAGCAGGTTTCTCCCCGGCTGGTGGCCATCACCGGAAGCAATGGGAAGACTACCACCAAAGAACTGATGGCAGCTGTGCTCTCCCGGAAATACAAGGTGGCGGCCACCAGGGGGAACCTGAACAACCACATCGGGGTGCCTCTTACCCTGTTATCCATGAAAAACGAGGAGGTGGCTGTGATAGAGATGGGTGCCAACCATCCGGGGGAGATTGCTAAACTGGCCGCAATTGCTCTCCCCGAAGCGGGGGTGATCACCAATGTGGGAAAAGCACACCTGGAGGGCTTTGGTTCATTGCAGGGAGTTCTTGATGCCAAGGGGGAGCTCTATGACTTCCTGGCTGCACATGACGGGAGAGCCCTGGTCGATGGCACCGACAAAGTGTTGCTGCAAAAGGCAGAAAATTCCGGGACAAACACCCTGGTAATCGGACCAGGCGGAGATCTGCCGGTGGGTGCAGAGCTGGTCCGGCAGTCCCCGTTTCTGGAAGTGAAGATCACCTTTGGGGATGAGGTTCATCATTGTACTACTAGACTGGTAGGAACCTATAACCTGCAAAACATGATTCTGGCAGCCGGTGTGGGATTGTATTTCGGTGTTCCGTCTGCCGAAATAGCTGCGGCAATGGCAGCTTACAGGCCAGAAAACCAGCGGTCACAACTGGTGGAGGGAAACAGGAACAGAATGGTTCTTGATTCCTACAACGCCAATCCAAGCAGCATGCGTGAGGCCATCGGGGCTTTACTCACCTATGCCTCCTCGTCTCCTACCATGCTTATCCTTGGCGACATGGCCGAACTGGGAGATGCTTCGCTGCAGGAGCACAGGGAGCTGGTGGAGTGGATCGGATCCCTGGATGTGGACCGTGTACTGCTGGTGGGACCAAACTTTCACAAGGTTTGTGAACCTTCTTCCTCCACAGATGTTTTCAGGGAGAGAAAGGAGCTGGAAAGTTTCCTGGTTGAAGAGCGGCCCGAGGGTTATCTTGTACTGGTTAAGGGAAGCCGCGTGATGGAACTGGAGAGAATAGCTCCCCTTTTGACAGACTAACAAGCTAACAAACTAAGCCCTAACGATCGCACAGCGATCATACTAACGCCTGCGCAGCAGGCAACCTAACGTTCGCGCAGCGAACTATGTAACACGAGCATAGCGAGTAATTATGTCTGATCAGGCAGGGGCTATCTGGTTGTAAAGGAACCTCTTGATCTTCTGGGTGGGTGTTTTTTCAAAAGGCGTTACCTGAAGGATGATATCCTGCAGCTTTGAATTCCGGGCCACATGTTGGTTCACCTGGGTCATCAGTTCTGTCAGCATTTCATCAGCCTTGATCTGCATTTGCTGCTGAAATTCGGCCGCATTCTCTTTCAGGTGCTTAATGCGCTCTTCCAGCGTCTCCATCACCTCCAGCTTCAGGTGTACCCTGGCCACCAGTTTTCCCTTGTACTCCATCACCAGCGATTCACTTACAATCTCCCTGCTGTTGATTACTGCTTCGATCTCCTCCGGGTAGATGTTCTCGCCGTTGGGACCCAGGATCATATTTTTTGATCGTCCACGGATAAAGAGGATTCCGTTTTTGTCCCTGTACCCCAGATCACCTGTTCGGAAAAAGCCATCCACAGTAAAAACTTCGAGGGTCTTCTCAGCATCTTTATAATACCCCTGCATGATATTGGGCCCGCTGACCACAATCTCTCCCTCTTTGGTGACGGGGTCGGGATTTTCTATCCTGACAGTGATTCCATCCATCACAGTTCCTACTGATCTGTAAACAGCATCGGCAGGACCAAATCCGGAAATCATGGGGGAAGTTTCGGTAAGTCCGTAGCCAATGGCATAGGGGAATTTGCCTTCTATCAGGAATTTTTCCACATCTGGAGCAAAGGGGGCTCCTCCCACTCCGAAGAAACGGATCCGGCCTCCAAAGAATTTCAGCAGTTTTCCGGCGGCCGCCTTGCTGAGCAACTTTCGTGTGATACCGAATTTCATCATCATGCGCATGGCCGGTGATTTGGTCAGTGCGGGCCTCACCGAGGCACGGTAAATTTTCTCGATGATCAGGGGAACAGTAAGCATGGTGGTTGGCTGCACCTTTTGCAGAAGTGGTTTCAGGTAGGATGCCGTAGGTGCCCTGTCAATATAGTGTACCTCTGCCCCGTTGAGCAGGGGGACCACCATCCCGATGGTGCATTCATAGCTATGCGCCAGGGGCAGCATGGAGAGGAACAGGTCTGTCTCTACCACTGGATGAATGGTCCATGATTGTTTGGCATTGCTCAGGATGTTGTTGTGGGACAGCATCACTCCTTTGGACCTGCCAGTGGTTCCGGAAGTATAGATGATGGAAGCCAGGTCATCTTCTTCTGCCTGGAAAAGGCCTTCCCCTTTTCCAAGTGTTTTAGAGTCTGCCTCCAGTTTTATCAGTTTGCCTGGTGTGTCGGCAGTTAAGGCAACTTTACCTTTTATCACATCCAGTACCCGGAAATCATCGGTATTGAATACCAGCTCCACCGCGGTGGGCAACCCTTCAGTCAGCCTGGAAAGCAGCTTTCCGGAGACAAAAAGAGATTTTGCTTCGGAATGCTCCAGGATGGAAAGCACTTCCGGTCCCTGGAAATCGGGGAGTATGGGGACGGTGGTGGCACCTGTGGCAAGGATTCCGAAATAGGCAATGACCCAATGGGGACTGTTCTCGCTGAGGATGGCCACATTGTCTCCTTTACCGATCCCTGCACTTTTTAGCATGACCGCAATGTGCCTGGCCGATAACTCAAGCTCCTTAAAGTTGTAATTCGTTCCATCCACGCTGGTTACTGCCGGAAGGGAAGGGAAAAAACTGGCACTGTTTTTCAGAACAAGGGGAAGATTCCTTAAATCATCCCATGTTTGATTTATTCTGGTTTTCATGTTTCGCTTTTCTAAATGTTTCTTTTATGCATTTTTGCCCCTCTTTTCCTGCCTGAACCCCTGGTCCAGCTGTGCAAAATTTTTCTTCCCTTTCAAGAAGAAATCGGCAACAATGCTACCCGGATATATTCCGGATACAATAACGTTATTTTCAGCCGTTTTGTCTCCCTTGTTTATCCCTCTATAGCTGTTTTTCATCCCATAAAAGGCCATGTGTGCCCGGAACACGGCCCTGAACTCTTTGAAGGCACCCTGCAACAGGAACCGGAGCGCGGATATTCCATCCAGGATCATCCTTATGAAGAGAGTTTTATCACGCCTGCCCCGGGGAAGGTTTTTGTAGAGCAGCAGAAGGCTGTTTCTGAAATTCAGGAAGGTTTTCAAGGGGTTTCCCCTCTCCAGTGTTCCTCCTCCCACATGGAAAATAGTGGAGGAGGGGACCATATGAATGGTATATCCCATCCGTTTCAGCCTCCAGCAGAGATCAATCTCTTCCATATGGGCAAAAAACTGTTCATCCAGTCCACCCGCTTCCCTGTACAGATCTGACCTGACCAGCAGGCAGGCACCTGTTCCCCAGAACACTTCGGTGGAATCGTTATACTGTCCCCGGTCCTCTTCCAGCCGGTCAAAAATACGGCCCCTGCAGAAGGGATAACCGTATTTATCGATAAAGCCGCCTGCGGCTCCTGCATATTCAAAGTGTGACCTCCGGTTATGGTCCAGGATTTTTGGTGAACAGGCTGCAATGGTATCCTCCTCCTCCATCTTCTGAATCAGGGGTTCCAGCCACCCCTCGCTTACTTCGATATCTGAATTGAGCAACAGGAAGTAGGTGGAGTCGATTTGCTCCAGTGCCCGGTTGTAACCTCCGCTGAACCCATGGTTCTTCTCTAGCCTGATGGTTCGAATCAATGGAAACTCCTTTTCCATGAATGCCAGCGAGTCGTCCGATGAGCCATTGTCGGCTACCACAATTTCAACATCCGGGTGGGGGGTGTGCCTGATCAGTGTGGGCAGGAACTGCTCAAGAAATCGTTTCCCGTTCCAGTTGAGAATAACTATGGAGACCAGTTTCATTGGGAAAGCATGATTTTCTGGATGGTCTCCTGAAACTCATGGAAGCCATTCCTGTTGGAACAGATGATATTCTCTTTGAACAGGGGGTTCTCGTTGCCTCTGAAATCAGAGGCTTTCCCGCCGGCCTCATTCACCAGAAGAATGCCGGCTGCAATGTCCCAGGGATGAAGACCGTACTCATAGAACCCGTCGTACCGGCCACAGGCCACGTAAGCGATATCGGTGGCTGCGGAACCCAGTCGCCTGAGACCATGAGAGTTTTTCATGAAATAGTCCATGCTATGCATGAACTCCTTCAGGTACTTAAAGTTGGTATATGGGAATCCTGTGGCGATCAGTGCCTGATCCATGGATGTAACCTCGCTTACCCCGATCTTCTGTCCGTTGAGCCAGGCACCTCCTCCTTTCCATGCATAGAAGAATTCATCGAGACCAAATTCATAGACAATTCCTGCCACCACTACGTCATGTTCGGTGAGTCCCACGCTGATGGCAAACGGAAAAACGCCATGGATAAAATTGGTGGTCCCGTCAATGGGATCGATCACCCAGTTAAAGGTTTCACCCCTTTTTGTGCTGGTGCCCTCTTCCGCAATAAAGCCAGCCTCGGGCAGCAACCCTGAAAGTCCCGATACCAGGATCTGTTCCGCTTTACGGTCCACCTCGGTGACAAAATTTTGCCTGCCTTTCTCTTCGATGACAAGATCCTTCCTGTTTTCGTGCCTCTCCCTCACAAAGGCAGCTGCTTTTTTTACCACCTCCATGGCATCGAAACAAATCTCTTTATACAGCATGGCTTAACTCCTCTCGTTTGGGCTGCAAAGTAATCTAAATTTTCATTTTTAACAGGTCGGCTACTACAAATGTACTGCCCCCTGTAAATATCATGTCATCGGCTCCGGCCGCCTTTTGTGCCGCCTGGTAGGCCTCCCTCACCCCGGGCCAGGCACTCCCTTTCAACCCAAAATCTCCTGCACGTTGGCAGAGCTTTTCAGCATCCATCGATCTGGGTACGCTGGAAGGGGTAAAATAGTATGTAGCATCGCCGGGGAGCAGGGGGAGGATGGAATCCAGGTCCTTGTCGCTAACCATGCCCCACACCATGTGGAGCCTCTTCCGGGGAACCTGCCCGATCTGTCTGACCACTGCAATGATGCCGTCACTGTTA
Organism: Bacteroidales bacterium; assembly: GCA_023137255.1. GTDB lineage: Bacteria > Bacteroidota > Bacteroidia > Bacteroidales. The sequence goes on from JAGLPR010000145.1 coordinate 10,471, forward strand.
TGCGCAGTATCGCATATGCTCCTTGGATTGCTTCCGATGGTCTGCCACCTCCCCAGGATCCCGGTGTTTTTCTTCACATTGGCCAGTCCATCCGAAAGATGGGATTTGGAGATCTGCCAACCTAGTTTCCGCAGCTCCCCGATGGCAGTGATGGCGGTAATGATGTTCTCAAGCTGGTAGGTGCCTGAGAGGTCGCAGATAAAGGTTTCTGTGGGGTGTGCCTCCTCGACATCCTGACCTGTTTTGCGGATCCTAACATGCATGGAGCCCTCCCGGTCCAGGGTATGAAACAGCGATTCATAGATGCGGCCGGCAGTGATCGCCCTGGAGTTAAGGCTCTTGGCCATGGTGAGAAGAACTCCTTCAGCAGGCGACCCGGCCCTCCCGATGATCAGCGGAACACCCTCTTTGATGATTCCCCCTTTTTCCCTGGCAATGGAAGCCTGTTCGGTTCCCAGGAACTCGGTGTGATCCAGTGAGATGTTGGTGATGATGGTGAGCACCGGGCAGATGATGTTGGTGGAGTCGAGCCTGCCACCCATTCCTGTTTCAATGACCGCCACATCCACCTGGTGTCGCTTAAAATGGTCAAACGCCATGGCCACGGTCATTTCGAAGAAAGATGGCTCCAGTTCTTGAATTATGGGTTGGTGGGCGCTTACAAAAGCGCTTACCTCACTCTCCGGGATGGGTGCTCCGTCGATCCTGATCCGTTCCCTGAAATCGAGCAGGTGGGGAGAGGTGTAGAGTCCTGTTTTCTTTCCCGATTGCTGAAGCACTGATGCCAGCATGTGGCTTACCGATCCTTTGCCATTGGTGCCCGCCACATGGATGGTGATAAAGCTGTGGTGGGGGTGCCGGAAGTATTCATCCAGGCGGATGGTGTTGTCAAGGTTCTCCTTATAGGCAGCCTTTCCCTGTCGCTGGTACATGGGCAGACTGTTGAACAGAAATTGGATGGCATCCTTGTAGATCATCCCGGGTCGTTCAATCCTGATAAAAGGGTGTTTTCCAGCCGTTGCGCTTCACCTTTTCTGCATGGAAGCGCTCCGGTCGTGGTTTTTGCTCCTCTGCGTATCCCAGGGCCACAAGGGCAAAGGGTAAGACATGAGAGGGCAGCGATAACAACCTGGAAAAAGCTGTTCTACGCTCTTCTCTGGGGTGGATCCCTACCCAACAAGATCCCAGTCCCAGCGAATGTGCAGCCAGCAGCAGATTCTGTGTAGCTGCACCACAGTCGACCACCCAGTAGCCATCATCGTGCTGAAGCTGAAGATCTCCACATACCACCACCGCATGAGATGCAGTCTGGAGCATTCTTGCATGGGGGTGAATCTCCATGATTTTTTCCATCATAGGCCAGTGGTCGATAACCACAAAGTGCCATGGCTGCAGGTTCACCGCAGAAGGGGCGTACATGGCAGCCGTTAGGATGGCCTTAATAGTTTCACTATCAATCTTTTGATCTGAAAACCTCCGAATACTCCGCCGGTCCAGGATATAGTCAAGTACTTCCATCTTGCATGGTTCATAAATGTGTGTAAAACTTGGGTCAATGTGAATAATTCAATTGCACACCTGGACCAAAAAATTCTATTTTTGAACCCAGATACTTTATCGCAAAGTTAAAGTAATGGGAGGGGATATATGGCAACTGCAGTAAAAAAAATTCGTAAGATCTTTGTGCTTGATACCAATGTGTTGCTTCACGACTATAAGAGCATTCATAACTTCGATGAGCACGATATAAGTGTGCCCATCACGGTGTTGGAGGAGCTGGACCGGTTCAAGAAAGGGAATGACATCATAAATTTTCATGCACGGGAGTTTACCAGGGAACTGGACAAGCTCAGTGGCGACAAACTGTTTAACGGGGGATTGTCGCTGGGAAGGGGGAAAGGTAAACTGAGTATCTGCACCGGTCAGAAACCGTCGGAACAGTTGGCAGGATCTTTCCCGGAGAACACACCCGACCACCGGATCCTGGCCATTGCCGAACACCTGCACCTTAAAAATTCACCTGCCAGGTCGGTGATCCTGATCACCAAGGACATTAACCTGAGGATGAAGGCCAAGTCGCTGGGAATCATGGCCCAGGACTACCATAACGACATGGTTCAGAACATCGAGGATATCTACGAAAATGTAAAATCCAACGATGTGGCTGATCATACAGTGATCTCAGATATGTATGAGTCCATGGAGGGCGTCCCGGCGAAACGTTTCGGGCTCACCAAACCCCCGGTGGCACACCAGTACTTTATTTTCAGGAACGAGTCGAGGAGCGGACTGGGTCATTACGATCCCTTTAACAAAGTGGTAAACCGGGTGGAGAAAACACGAACCTACGGAATTGATCCGCGCAATGCCGAACAGACCTTTGCCCTGGACGCACTTTTAAGACCGGAGGTGCAGCTTGTGGCACTCACAGGGAAGGCCGGAACAGGTAAAACCCTGCTGGCACTTGCTTCAGCCATACACCAGCGCAAAATGTACACCCAGATTTTCCTGGCCAGGCCCATCGTTCCGCTGGGCAACCGAGATATCGGGTACCTTCCGGGAGATGTGGATGAGAAGATAGGTCCATATATGCAGCCACTGTTTGACAACCTCACGGTAATCAAGCAGAAATTCAAACAGCAGAGTAAAGAGTACTCCCGCATCGAGGAGATGCAGCAGACCGAAAAGCTGCTGCTCACCCCCCTTGCCTATATAAGGGGCAGGAGCCTTTCCAGGGTATTCTTTATTGTGGATGAGGCCCAGAACCTGACTCCACACGAGGTGAAAACCATCATTACCAGGGCCGGGGAGGGTACAAAAATGGTATTCACGGGAGATATTCAGCAGATCGATTCACCCTACCTGGATACAAAATCCAACGGGCTGACTTACCTGGCCGACCGCATGAAGGGTCAGGACATCTTTGCTCATGTGCATCTGGTCAAGGGTGAGCGAAGCTACCTTGCCGACCTGGCCAGCAACCTTCTTTAGCATGGAACGCAGACTGTTTATCATAAGGCACGGTAAATCCAGCTGGGACAACGAAGGCCTGGATGATATCGATCGTCCCCTGGCTGAACGGGGAATCCGGAGCGCTGGTGAGATGGCAAACCGCCTGTTGGAGAAGGACTTGGTGCCACAGCTAATCCTGGCAAGTCCAGCCAACAGAGCCCTGAACACGGCGCTGATCATGTTGCGGACCTGGGGACTTGAGCCCGGGAAACTGCAGATCCATGATCCGCTTTACATGGCTTATGTCTCAGAAATAGAACAGGTGGTATCAGCAACTCCTCCTGAGATCATTCAACTGGCCATTTACGGCCACAACCCCTCTTTTACATCGTATGCGAATCAGTTCCTGGTAGAGCCCCTGGACAACCTGCCAACGGCCGGGGTGGTGATTGTGACACTGGAATCGGAAGGGTGGAGAGGAATTGGACGGAAACATGTGAAAGAGACTTATGTGGATTATCCAAAAAGAAGATAGCACGGCAACAAAGGCATTGATTGAGGTTACCTGTGCAGTGATCATGGACGGGAAACAGGTGCTGGTTACTCAGCGCAGTGAACAGATGCCCCATCCGCTGAAGTGGGAGTTTCCGGGAGGGAAACTGAAAAGTGGTGAGACACCTGAACGCTGCATTGTGAGGGAGATCAGGGAAGAGCTTGGGATTGAGATCTCTGTATGGGAGTTGCTCCCCACTGTAAAACATTCCTATGCTCGTGAGACCATAAAACTGATCCCGTTTGTATGTCATCTGGAGGATGGAGAGATCGAACTTACCGAACACCGCTTACATCAATGGGTAGACCTCGATGAACTGGAGCATATGGATTGGCTGGAGGCTGATGTGGAGGTGGTGAGGCTTCTGAAAAAGAAGTATTAACTAAATAGCTCCTATTGAAGAAAACTCCCGATCCAGTCGGCCACGCTTTTTAAAAACTCCCCGATGGGCTTACCAATGCCCTGCTGCAACTCTTCTCCCACCTGGGTCCCCACAAAAACAAGGAAGAGGGCATAGACTCCCAGTAGAAAAAATGCCTTCCTGCGGCTGAATCTTTTTCCAATGAGCATAATGGCCAGGGCAATAAATGTGGAAAACAGCAGGAACACCCAGACCTCCTTGGTAAAGTCAAGCACATCTGCGTTGAGGGCTATGCTCTCCCCATAGATCAGGTTGTACATCAGCAAAGGAAGTCCCAATGCAAATGCAATGTCGAAGATATTGCTTCCCAGCGCATTACTCAGCGCATCGTCGTAATTGCCTTTTTTGGCATCTTTGATGGAGATGATGGTGTCGGGGACCGAGGTAGCCGCTGCTGAGAGAACCACTGCCACGAAGATCAGGGGGATGTCGGTGATCTCACCAAAAAGATCTGTGGCGTAAACCAGCAGCCAGGTACCGAAAGTCATCACCATGGTGCTGGTTCCCAGAAGCAGCCAGGCCCTGGGAGTAGTCATATTTTTTCCATGGAGGATCAGCCGGGTTATATCCAGGGTGAGTAACTTGCCCAGTGCAGATCTGCTTTTCTTATCATCCGGGAGTTCGAAACCCGGATCGGTGGCCTGTTTTCTGCGTGTAATCACAAACAGGAGCCCCAGGTAGAGCAGGTAGATCAGTACCAGGATCAGTCCGTGCCTGGCAAGCAGCTCTCCCTTGAAAAGGAAAGTAACAAAAACCACCTGGGAGATCAGCAGGACCAGTCCTTCGCGCAACAGCACTTTCTTGTTCAATACGATCTGACGACCCTTGCCGGCGGTGTAAAGTATCAATACCACCAGGGCGGGGATGATCAGCAGGTTAAAAAGCGCACTCCCTGATGTAACGCCCAGTCCCCCCGAAAACCCATCTGCATCTCTCAGGTAAAAGAGGAAGAAAATGGTGGTCAGAAATTCCGGCATGGAGCTGGCTATGGCATTTAATGTGGCACCCTTGATGCCCAGCGGTAATTTCCTGCCCAGGTAGTCGGACCCGGTCTCAAATCCATGGGATGAGCGCCAGATAATGATGCAGCTGATGGTGATGAAAATGAGCGATACCAGCATGGTTACTACCTTTTTTGGTATTGCATCAGGTGCATCACCTGGTCGTCCAGGAAGTTGTTCTCATACTCCATCAGGAACCGTTGAAAAAAATGGCTGATTTTTTTCCTGGAAAGGAGTGCCATGTATCCTAACCAACGGTTTCCGAACCTGATTGGCAGAATGTAGAGGTGGTAGTCGCCATCGGGCAGAGAAATCTCTCCGGCCCTGGTAATTCCATCCAGTTCCTGGCTGTTGTGGAGCATCTGGTACTCCTTCAGAACCTTCTCTACCTGTTTGTTCAGGTCATGCCCAATGATATCCGATCCGTCGGTTTGAATATAGGCATGGGATATGTCGAGGAAGGAGAAGTTAAAAAATTGTACGGTGAATTCAGTAATTCGCTTACCCAGTTGATCCATGGTCCCGATCCGGCCCGAGGCAATGTCGTTTTTAATAGGATCAAATGCATTGGCCAGGTTAAACGGGATGTAGCTGACCACATGGATCAGGGCACCGACGATCACCACCACGACTACGTAGAGTAAAATAGTAACCATCAGGGGATAAAAGTGGTTGGGGGAAAGCTTCGTCACCAACCTGATCAGCGGGATGGCAAGCGAGATGCTGGTGGTGGTATAAAAGACCAGCAGGATGATGCGCTGTATGCTGTAGATATAACTGTAAGAACGACGTTGCCCCATAAAACAAATGTACAAAAAACGAAACGGTTTATTCAAAGTATAATGTGCGCGGACTCTTCATCAGAACCTCCCCGATAATTACTCCGCCGCCTGACGGATCCAGGTCATTTAGCTCCTGTACCAGCTGGCCGGCATGATCGGGATTCACCGACATCAGGAGTCCCCCTGAGGTTTGTGCATCATGTACCAGCATCTTCAGGTTATACTCCACCCCCCGGGTAAAGTGGACCTGCGGCCCGGTAAACTCAAGATTCCTGAAGGTGGCACCGGGAATGCTACCCTTTTCAAATACCTGGTATGCTCCCGGAAGCAGGGGAATTTGTGCGGTTCTCATTCGAAAACTAACCTTGCTCGCTTCGGCCATCTTCATGGCGTGACCCGCCAGCCCGAATCCAGTGATATCGGTCATGCCGCTTACCCTGTATTTCACAGCCAGTTCAGCTCCCCGTCTGTTCAACTGCTTCATCTGCTCCAGTGCCCGGTTGTATTCAGTCTGGCTGCATAGCCCGTTTTTCATCCCCGACACCAGCGCCCCTGTTCCTATGGATTTGGTGAGGACCAGCAGATCGCCGGGTAAGGCCCCTGCATTGGTAATCAGTTTATCTGGATGGATGGTACCGATCACTGCCAATCCGAATTTGGGAGGATGATCATCGATGGTATGTCCACCCACCACCAGCGCGCCAGCTTCACTTACCTTATCGTGTCCCCCCCTGAGAATTTCACCGAATACCTCCAATGGAATCTTTTCCTGTGAGAACATCATCAGGTTCAGAGCAACCAGGGGGGCGCCGCCCATTGCATACACATCCGACAATGCATTGGCCGCAGCAATCTCGCCGAATTCATAGGCGTCAGAACAGATGGGAGGGAAGAAGTCAGTGGTAAAGATCAGGGCAGTATCATTATTGATCTTATAGACCCCGGCATCGTCATGGGTATCCACATCCACCAGGAGCCTGGGATCTGTCGACACCGGCAGCTTACTTAACACTTCGGAAAGCAAACCGGCAGGAAGCTTGGCCGAACACCCCCCGTATTCAATGGTGGATAAGAGATCAAATTTTTTCTTCATACATCTGGTGGTCAGGGAGTGACAACATGTCCGGCCGAGGCCAGGGTTTCAGTGATTACCACCATGTTGGAGATCATACCCACACCGATATCCATCTGAAGTCCATAATGGTCAATGCAGGTTCCGCAAAGCATGATGCGGGTACCCAGCTCCTCCAGTTCTGTCAGTGCGCTACAGACGGGCGACTGTTTCATGGCCAGTTTCACGCCCGCGTTGTACAGGATCACATGGGTGGGTAGCTGCTCCTGAAGCTTAAGGTTCTCCACAAAAGTTTCCATCAGAACCTTTCCCAGTTCAGGATCTCCCTCGCCCATCAGCTCACCCTTGATACAAACCACGTAGTCGTTATCCGAACCATCGGCACTGCAGTATGCAGCCGGGTTGGTTCCTTCCAGCTCTTTCTCCGGTACATCGGTGACCACGGTATGTACCTTCCCGGAGGTGGATACTTCCGGTTCCACTCCCTGGTCCCTCAGAAAGCTGACCAGGTTTTTAAGAGAGGTGTTGTTGTCAGTTTCCACCCTCAGGGTTTCACCTGCCTCCAGCCCAAGAAGGCCCTCCTTCAGCATGATGAGGGGTTGGGGGCATTTTAATCCTTTTGTATCTATGGTTTTCATGAAATCAGCCTGTTCATTATTATCCTCAAAAGTACATAATTCCCGGTGAAACAGTTCAGAATTTTCTATCTTGTCTCTTCGTTCATGCACAACTGTTGACATGGCTGATCCGGAAGGACATATGCTGGAACCGCAACACTGGGTGGAGAGATATGGTGACTATCTTTTCAATTTTGCCATCGTGAGGGTAAATGACCGTGAGAAAGCGGAGGACCTGGTCCAGGAAACATTCCTGGCGGGTCTGAAAGCGAAGGACCGGTTTATGGGTAAGAGCACGGAGCGAACCTGGCTCACCTCGATCCTCAAAAGAAAGGTAATCGACATTTACCGAAAACAGTACAGCTCCCGAGAATTATCCCTGGACTTATATGAACAGGATGTTTCCGACGGAGATTTCTACCGGTCAGAAGATCCTTTCAAGGGCCACTGGATGGATGGGAAAGGTCCCAACTCCTATTCCCTGCTTCCTGAGGGGGAGATGGAACAGGAGGAGCTGGCACGATTTATCCAGCTGTGTATAGAGGGACTGCCCCCGCAACTGGCCGCAGCATTTATCATGAAGATGATTGACGAAGAGGATTCGGATACCATCTGTAAGGAATTGGGAATCACACCGTCTAATTTGTGGGTAATGCTGCACAGGGCCCGTCTCAGGATGAGAGACTGCCTGGAAAACCTTTGGATGAATTAGAATAGCTATGCGACTGGTTACAAAAATGATGGCATATATGAGCAAGCGGATGATCGCCTGTGATGAAGCTAGTTTCCTCATCTCATACCGGACCGATCACCGGCTGGGCTTCCTTAGATGGTGGCAGCTGAAAATACATTTGATTACCTGTCACCTCTGTCGCAAATACGCCCACCAGATAGGGGAGCTCAACCAATCCTTTGAGGTTTACCGGCATCACTGCAGCCATGAATCGTGTGAGCACCATCTCTCCCCGGAGGCAGGTACCCGGATTGGACAGTCAATCAGCCGGGAGCTAAATGCTAAATAAATGTTAAAATCCGGCATTGCTGAGAAAATTCTGTAAGGTGTAGCAGCTTGGCCCGTCAAACTCCCCAAATTCATTATTCATCAAAACAATTTATCATGAAAACAGACAAAAAGATCTTTAAATCCGCTTCTATAATTGCAGGAGCATTGCTGACAACAACACTGGCCACTACCCCTGCACTGGGAGCAGATATCCTGGCATACAATGACCTGGGAACAGGTGCGCAGGTACGGAGTCACCTGATAGATGTGAACTCAAACCAGGTGAATGGACAGGAAGCCAACGCGGTGAAGTTCGGAGAACTGAAATGCGGTGAGGGAAAATGTGGTGAAGGCAAATGTGGAGAAGGAGACAAAAAGAAAGAGGCCAAGAAGGGTGAAAGCACCAAGAGTGAGGCCGCCGAATCCAAAAGTGCCGAGGCCAAGTGTGGTGAAGGCAAATGCGGAGAGGGAGAGAAGAAGGAGACCACCAAGAAGAAAAAGTCAGACAAGTAAGTTTCTGATTAGTAATTGCGGGCTGGCAGGGTTAGTCAAAGGTGACCTATTGAGGTGATTGTAAATGTGGTTCAGCCGGCCCGCAGGGAACCCCGGAGAAGTCCGGGGTTCCATTAAAAGAGAAAAAAGATGGAAGGCATGGTAGGCTTGGGACTCAGAAGGGATATCGCAGAAGAGATTCTGGAGAGCAGAACACTCACTCCCGATTTCCTGGAATTTGCACCGGAGAACTGGATGGGAATGGGAGGTGCCTGGAAACGGGTAATGGAGCAGGCGGTGGAGAAATATCCCATCACTTGTCACGGTTTGTCCCTTTCGCTGGGCAGCCCCGAGGAGCTTGACTGGGAATTTATCCGGGAGCTGAAAGATTTCCTGGATGAGAACCAGGTGAAGATCTTTTCGGAGCACCTGAGTTATACCAAAAGCAGGAACGCCCACCTCTATGACTTGCTGCCCATCCCTTTCCGCAGCGATGCTGCGGATCATGTGGTGGAACGCATCAGGAAAGTGCAGGATTACCTGGAGAGGCCCCTGGCCATCGAAAATGTATCCTACTATACACCCGTGGCGGCTGAGATGTCAGAGATCGAGTTTGTGAACCAGATCGTTGAGCGGGCCGATTGCCGTATGCTGCTGGATGTGAACAATGTGTATGTGAACGCATTCAACCACCAGTACGATGCCAAGGAGTTTATCAGCCAGCTTCCACTCCACAGGGTGGAATACATACACATGGCCGGACACGAGCAGGTGGAGCCCGATCTGATCATCGATACACATGGTCAGCCCATCATCGATCCGGTGTATGAACTGTTTGATTGGACCATCGGTCAGATGGATCCAGTACCGGTCCTGCTGGAGCGGGATTACAACTTTGAAGATACGGACCAGATCCAGTCAGAACTGGTTCAAATCAAAGGAATTATGAAGAAACACTGGAAGGTCGAACATGAGTCTGCGTGAGGAAACAATACAGATCCAGGAACTGCTGGGAGAGTACTGCAGAACCGGTGAGGAGCAGGAGCTGCCCGGGGTCACCCCCGGCAGGATCCAGCACTACCGCCGGCTGGTTTGGAACGTGGTAAGTGATACCCTTGCTACAGCTTTTCCTATTACTGTCGCCGCTCTGGGAGAGGATTCATGGGAATTGCTCGTGGATGATTTTTTTGCTGCCGGACTTCCGCAGACTCCGCAGGTGTGGAAACTGCCCTTCGAATTTTACCGGTTTCATGCGGACCGGGAGACCGGGAAGCGGATACGGAAGAGGTTCCTGGACGACCTGCTCCTTTTTGAGTGGATGGAGATAGAGGTCCATACCATGACCGACCGGCCTTATCCTGAATTTGTGGCGGAAGGTGACTTATTACATGACAGGCTGGCCTTCAATCCGGAGCATGAGATTGTGCAACTGGAATACCCTGTACACACTCACCCTGTAAGCCAGGCCACTGAGATGAAAGGAGAATACTACGCACTGTTGTATCGCCTGCCCGGTTCAGGAAATGTACAGTTCCTGGCACTTTCGGTCCTCAATACTTACATCTTTACCCGCTTGCAGGAGGCGGATGTGCCCCTGAATGAAATCAAAGGAGAGTTTGCCCGGGTAGCCGGTATTGAGAGTGGACGTTACCTCGACGATGCCCTGAAGAAATTTTTCGGAGATCTGTTAGATAGAAAACTGATCCTCGGATTCAAAAGAGAATAATCATTAATATACAGAAAATGAGAACCTTGTACAGAAAATTTGTAGAGGGAACGGGAAAGCTGAATGATATTCCGCTCTTGCTGTTCCGGTTGATCCTGGCTATTGGCTTTTACAGTCCGGCCATGATGAAAGTAAAGAACCTGGAGGGTGTTGCCCAGTGGTTCGGAAGCATGAACTATCCTCTACCTATGGTCAGCGCCACCCTTGCCATGGTGACTGAAGTGGCTGGTATAATCCTGCTGGTCCTGGGATTCAGAACCAGAATCATAGCTATCCCCCTGATGTTTGTCATGCTGGTGGCTATTTTCACCACACACATCTCCAATGGGTTTGCTGCGGGAGACAATGGCTTTGAAATACCTCTATACTACCTCCTGATGCTATTTGCCCTGGTGGTCTACGGATCGGGACGCTACAGCCTCGATCACCTGGTGGGAAGGATTCCCCGGAGAAGCGCGACTACGGCTTAATTAGGCCTGACAAATAACTCTGGTCGTTTCTTGTGGAACCCGGTGGCTTCCTGGTAGGCGGCTGCCACAGCAAGAATGGTCCCTTCGTCAAACAAGTTGCCCAGGAAACTGATGCTGGTGGGGGAGCCCGATTGTTTGAAACCATTGGGTACCACCACCACCGGGTGTCCTGTCAGGTTGGTGGCCAGCACCTGGTCGCCTCCCTGGAAGGAGGGGGTCACCACCACATCAAATTCTTTCATCTTCTGATGGTACGCTTCTATGAGGTCGTGCCTGATCCGCATGGCCTGGATATACTCTACTGCAGTAATGTACCTTGCGGTACGAAACAAATTGGGCCAGGCGTAGCGGTGCTGCCTCACCAGAAAGGTATCGCGGTCCGACCGGGTGAGTTCATCGAAGGCTGCAGCTGCCTCCACCTCCAGGATGAACGATATGGCATGGGTGGGGATTTCTGGATTCTCCAGATTTACGGGAATCAGTTCGGCGCCCATCCTGCGAAGCACGCGGAGGGTCTGTTTGTCAAACCTGGATACCGCATACTCCGCATCAAAAGCTCTCTCGAAATACCCTATTTTAAGCTCTGAAAGGTCTACTTCCCCGGGCCAGGTAAATCCTGCATCAATCAAGGTCTTGTCGGCCGGATCGGGTCCCCTGATGGCATCAAATACAATGGCACAATCCATGGCACTCCGGCAGAGGGGACCTACCTTGTCCATGCTCCAGCTCAATGCCATGGCCCCTGAACGGGTGACCCTGCCATAGGTGGGCCGGAGTCCGGTGGTACCGCAGCGGGTGGCTGGGGAGACAATGGAACCCCAGGTCTCTGTACCGATGGCAAAAGGCAGCAGTCCGGCTGCAGTAGCAGAGGCCGATCCGGCAGAGGAGCCGCTGGACCCCTCCTCCAGGTTCCATGGATTCAGGGTGGTATCGGCAAACCAGACATCCCCCATGGCCAGCGCCCCAAGTGTGGTTTTAACCACCAGGATGGCCCCGGCATCCTCAAGTTTTTGGATGATCCCTGCGGTTTCGTTCAGTTCCTGTTCCCTGTAAGCTCCTGCTCCCCATGTGGTAGGATAGCCAGGGAAGGAGAAGAGATCCTTGGCGCCAAAGGGGATTCCGTGCAGCATACCGCGGTCCTGTCCGGCTGCCAGTTCAACATCCATCTTCCTGGCCTGTTCAATGGCGTACTCTTCGGTAAGGGTCACCACACAGTGCAATTGGGGATCATGCTTTTTCAGACGGTTCAGATAAAACTCGGTCAGGGCCAGGCAGGAGATCTCCCCTGAGTGGATCAGTGAGGCCAGCTCGGGAATCGACATAAATGCAAGGTCGGCCTCCCAGGTGGGCCTTGAGATCCCTTCCGGAATGTCCCACTCAATTCTCTCAGTGGGACCGGGAATTTGAAACCCGTAGGGGAGGGGATTAAACTGAATGGCCGGGGGAGTGGAGTTGGGCAGTCCGTAAGCCCTGATCTCCCTGTAAGCATCCACCAGGTCGGCCATTCCGGAATCGATCATCGCCTGTTCCACAGAGTCGAATTGCAGGTCCATGGGATTCATGGCATGGTAGGTGGAGTCGATCACCACCTTCACCTCCGATTCCTCCCCTGTTTTTGAGTCGCTTTTCCCGCAGGAAGCGGCAATCAGAATCACAGGGACGAGGAGGGATAACGTTTGTATCCATCTGGTAATCAGGCGAACGCTATGCATGACAAGGGGTTTAGGCTTTTACGATCGGAAATATACAAAAAAAGCAATTCAATTTTTTGCGATTTCAAACAGATCATCTATATTTGCAGCCGCTAAAGGGAGCTTAGCTCAGCTGGTTCAGAGCACCTGCCTTACAAGCAGGGGGTCACTGGTTCGAATCCAGTAGTTCCCACAAGGCATACAGAGAGGATGTAATAAGCAAGGTTACAGAAAAGGATACAGTTCAAAATGGATTGTGTCCTATTTTTTTGAGACACCTACTTTCAGCCCTCCCCGAAATAATGGGA
>JAGLPR010000146.1 GCA_023137255.1 Bacteroidales bacterium
CTGCAATGCGGGGGCTCCTGATCCCGAAGTCGACCAGTAGCGACCGGGCAAGAATCTGCAACTTATCTACGATCAACTCCTCGGTGATAAATGAACTCAAAGCCGACACCGGCACATGTCCGGCTACCAGTCCCACTTTAAGAAGGTCGCTGACCATCAGCATCAGCACTTCATCGACCCTGAAACGGGCCTGCAAGTATTCTGTATGTCCGCTGTAGTTGAATTCGGAATGCTGGATGTTCTGTTTATTTACCGGACCGGTGACCAGGGCATCCAGTTTACCGGACTCCAGGTCATCGGTGGCTGCCTTCAGGGCACTGTACGAAGCAATCCCCGCGCTTTCGGTTGATTTCCCAAGCTCCACCCTGATATTTTCATCCACACAGTTGATCACAAAGGCCTTGTTGCCCCTGGCTTCATCTGGAGAATTGATCCCGGTGGGAGAAAAATTTTCAATATCCAGTGCTTTCCTGTGGTAGGCTGCCACCTTGGGCGAACCATAAATTACCGGTGTGCAAATCTCCAATATCCGGTTATCCATAAGGGTCTTCATGATTACTTCATAGCTGATCCCGTTGATATCGCCATGGGAGATTCCTATTTTAATTTTTTCTTGCATGGATGTTACGATTAATTCGACCGGTCGAGAAAGAAGTTGTAGAGGATCCTGACACCCACACCGCTGCCTCCCTTTCCATGGTACTTAAAGGGGATCTTATTGAACGAGGGCCCTGCAATATCGAGGTGGATATAGGGGTAGTTGGTAAAGTGCTCCAGGAATTTACCCGCTGTGATGGCACCACCATATTTTCCTCCAATATTCTTCAAGTCCGCTATATCTGATTTTAACTGTTCTTTATACTCATCCCAGAATGGAAACTCTGCCACCCGCTCAGCAGTATACTCACCACTTGCTTTCAAGTTCTCCATGATCTCACGGCTTGCATTTCCCATTCCTACTATGCCATATTTATCAATGGCCATGTGTGCAGAACCTGTCAGGGTAGAGAGCTCGATCACCAGTTCCGGATCGTACTGCTTTGCATAGCTGAGTGCATCGGCAAGCAGCATCCGGCCCTCTGCATCGGTGTTCAGTACTTCCACTGTGGTGCCGTCGTACATGGTGACCACGTCGCCGGGTACATATGCATTGCCATCGGGCCTGTTGTCGGTGGCCGGAACCAGTCCAACTACCCAGACGGGAAGTCCGTTTTTAGCCACTGCGTAAAGTGCTCCTGCCACAGCCGCAGCTCCGCCCATATCACATTTCATATAATCCATGGAGTCGTGGGTGGGTTTCAGGCTGAGTCCGCCGGTATCAAATACAACCCCTTTGCCCACCAGGACAATGGGATGATCGTTGACAGCATAAGCAGGTTTCCAGGTGAGGATGGAAAAGGTGGGTGGATCTATGCTTCCCTTATTTACGGCAAGCAGTCCCCCCATCTTCAATGCTTCGATCTTCTTCTTGTTAAATACCTCTACCGAAAAACCAGCCTCTTTCCCCATCTCTTCAATCTCGGCCGAGAGCTGAATGGCTGTAAGGTAGGAGAGTGGTTCATTGACCAGATCCCTGGTAAGGTAAACCGCTTTTACCAGGTTGTCCAGTTTCACCACCTGGTCGTCGGTAAGGCCATCATCTGCCAGGAGTATCTCAGCGAGAGCATTCTGTTTTGCTTTCTCTGGAGAGAGGTATTTCAGGAACTGGTAGTTGGTCAGGGCCAGTCCTTCCGCAAAGGCCACACACTCCTCCTGATCCACACCGCCATTCACCACCGATACCGACGCCACCTCATGGTCGGTTAGCAAGGGGTGAGCTTCGAATCCCGCCTTTCTGGCCATCTCCAGCCTGGTGGTTGGAGCATCCTTCATATCCAGTTCCACGAAAATCTCCACGTGGTCCAGCTGATTAAGCAGTACCCTATCCTTGTCACCCGACAAACGCTTCTCCACATACCTCTTTTGTCCGGGGTCCGTAATAAATGTCTCCAGTCCCTGCTCTTTCCTGACCAGCACGATTCTGCTGATATTTGCTTCGGTCTTTTTTCCCTTGCTAATCCTCATCTTCATCTCTCTCTTAATTATCCACTGGAAGTGTTATAGTAAATGTAGAACCCACTTCAGTTTTGCTTTCAATAATCAATGTACCGTTATTTTGTTCCAGCAGGTCCTTAACCAGTTGCAGACCCAGCCCTGTACCGATCTCCTGGTCAGTCCCGGTGGTGCTGTCTAGGTATCCCTCCTTTTCAAAGAGTTCCAGGTATTCCGGTTTAATTCCAATTCCTGTATCGGTCACTGTGCACTTAATTATATCGGCTTCCTGCCAGGCCCGGATCTTCACCGACCCCTTTTGAGGCGTGAATTTGATTGCATTGGATACCAGATTCCTCAATACAATGGTTACAAGCACCTTGTCAGCAAATGCTGCGATTCCCTGGTCTGAATCGCTGGTGAATTTCAGCTCTTTATGCAAGGCCATGTGCTGGAAGAGCGATCCCACCTCCTTCAACAGCGGTTCCATTTCGATGCGGGAGGGTGAAATATTGAGTGCATCGGTCTGGCTCCTGCCCCAGTAGAGAAGATTGTCCAGCAGGGTAACTGCAGCCTGGGATGATTCCCGAAGTGAATTGACCACATGGCTCTTTGTAGCCAGTTCGGGTTTGGTGGCCAGCAGATCGGAGAACTGTGCCACGCTGGCCACGGGATTCTTCAGGTCGTGAGCGATCACAGAGAGCACCCTGTTTTTAAACCGGAGAGAGGATTCCAGCTGGAGGCGCTCATTGTCGTTCCTTATCCACTGCAGAATCACCATAACGGCCATGGCCAGAATAAAGAGCTGGAAAGAAATTTGTGACAGGTAGTTGCTCGAGACAGCTCCGGCAGAATTGGCAAGCAGAATATCATTTACCAGGGTAAAAATAAAAAAGGCCAGTGATACAAAGAAGACCCCGTCCAGCACCTTTCCTCTCAGAATACCCATAAAACTAATTACCAGGTAATGGATCAGGAAGATAACCAGGAGCGGCTGGTATCCCATCATCTCATAAGTAAAGTATCTCACCGGCAAAACAAACAGGGTCGCAATGGACAGGGAGACCACCACGGTATTGATCCTGATCACCCAATTCATGTAGCGCAGCGGGAACATTTTATGTAGGAAAATCATCCCGAAGAGCTGTCCCAGGTAAGAACCCAGGTACTCCATCCTGATCTGCCACGACCAGGAAGCTTCTGCGAAAGAGCTGGATAAATAGAGCCCTGTATTTACCGATCTTATCAAAATGCCCATGGTGGTCAGCGCAAACAGCAGCATCAGGATATTTTTACGGGTAAAGGACCAGAGAATCAGGAAGAAGATCATAAAGAAGAAGAGCACTCCAATGGTAGAATAGTTATACATGCTCATGTGTTCCATCCTGGTAAGTACTTTGCCCGATCCGCCCATATATACAGCTTGCCAGAATCCGCCCCTGCGGTGGTGAAAATTGGAAACCTGGATCAGTAGCTGCAGTGTATCGCTATCGGGAATATAACAGAAGCTTGATGGATCGTACCAGGGCTCCTCCTCCTCTCTCGAGGTGCCTACTTCGCCGTTGCTGGCCATTTGCCGGTTATTGAGATAGAGCTTATAGGCCACATCAAAGACGGGGATGTCAAAACAGAGACTCGACTGATACCCCTGTGGCAGAATGATCTGAAGGCTGTAGGTGCCATAACCCATCCCGGTGAGGATTTCTCCTTCGATCTGGTAGCTGGCCCAGTAGGACGGGACGGTGACTGCTATTCCTGAGGACTTCAGGAACTCAAAATTGTCCGGGGTGAGGAGTCGCTCCCAGTGGAACAGCCACTCTCCATTTAGCTTGATTATGGTCTGGTCATCCAGAACGGTGCCAGTGAGATCAAGTACCCCGTTTTCCGGTACCGGAGGAACAGGGTTGCCGGAGAAGGCTGTAACTCCGGTGGTTAATAACAAAATCCATATAATGATGCGCTTTTTCACCCATAGCAAATGTAATAATAAATTGACTTTAACAGTGCTTTGTTGTATTTTGCGTGTATGGGATGGTATGCAGGAATGCATTCTCAAAACACTAACTTAACTATTTAAACTATGAGATACACAATTCTATTTATCCTGGTGATTGCTGCTGTGTCATTTACCGCTTGCGAGAAGCCCATCGATTATGAAAAAGAGAGAGCTGACATCATTGCAGTGATCAACCTGGAAACAGATGCCTACCTGGCCCGGGATTTCGAAACCTGCTGTGCAACGCATGTTCATGATTCACTCAATATGCGTCTGACTGCTGGTCCGGACAGCTATGTGTTCCTGGAAGGATGGGAACAAGTGGGGAAGCACCTGTCAGGCGATGAAACCGAGGATGACCTGAGCCCGAATCTGAACATCACCGTGGAGAAGTCGAACTTCAGGATGAGGATCTATCCCAGCTCGGCATTTGTGGTATGTGACCAGTTGTGGACCTCCAAATTTGATGATGATGTGACAGAGATCAGCAGCATCCAGGTCAGATTAATGGAGAAGATAGAAGGTGAATGGAAGATCTCTTTTGTCTCCTGGGTTGGAACAAAGGGATACAATATGGATGAGACAGAGGAGCTGTTCGATTAGGGTGTAACCAGAGACAGAAGCTGGTTCTTCACCCAATCCCGGTTTTCCCAGAGTGTACAACCACCGTTTGATTCACCAAGGAGGTGATGAGATTCTCTTATCTTATTCAGGAACCTTGATTGCAGTGCCTCCTTCAGGCTGATGTTTCTGACATTGATGTCTGAATAGGGCGCGAAAGGGCATGGTTCAAGGCTGCCATCTGCACTCACATGTACAAATCCCCGGCCAGCGGCCAGGCAACCAGCGTATTGAGATTCATCGCCGGGCAGGCTCACAAACAGGGCCGGCATCAGGTTCCTGAGAGTCTTCAGGGTGGCCGGCAACTTCATTTTTTGATCATCCGTAAGGCACAGCTCCATATCGGCTTCCGACTGGGGAACATACTCCACCAGGAAGAAGAGGCTGCTGCCCAGGTTGTGATGGTGCCGCAGCCAGACCGGGTGGGTGACCTCTTCGAAGTTTTCCCTGGTCAGGGTCACCGACATTCCGAACAAGCGCCGTGATTGCTGAAGCATTTCCATGGTATGGATCAATTGGGTGTAGACGCCGTTTCCTCTGCGGTGGTCGGTGAAGTGCCTGTTCCCTTCGATGCTGAGTATGGGGACCAGGTTCCGGTGGTGTTTGAAATAGGGGAGACTCCCTTCGTTGAGCATCAATCCATTGGTGAACACCGGGAAGATAATGTTTCGGTGTTCGCTGGCGGCCCAGAGAATTTCGGGTCTCATCAGGGGTTCCCCGCCGGCAATCATTATCACCCCGACTCCCAGTTCAGAGGCCTCCTGGAAAAGGGTGCTGATTCGTTCCACCGGAAGTTCTTCGGTCCCCTTTTCCATCCGTTTAGCTGCGTAACAGCCCTTGCATCTCAGGTTGCAATGGTTGGTGACACTGAAGATCATCACCGGGGGGATCATCAGCTGGTCAGATTCTGCTTTTCTGCGCCTGGCCTGCTGCTTTTTTTGCCGGGAAAGGGTTCCGAGCCAGTAGGCACCTTCCACCGGATTGAATCTGGTGTTCTTCCAGGCATCGTAGAAAAGGCGGTTGTATTTCTGTGCAAACCTGTTGCGGTAAATACCTTCGTTTGGCAGTATTCCGGGTTTCATATATACAAAGGAACAGAAGAATGCTCCCCGTTGCACCAACTATTCGGCGAACTGAATCAAAAAATCGGTAAATGGAAGCTTAGCAGGGTCAGCGTTTCCGGATGGAGACCTCTCTGGATTCACTTTGCCACAATCCATGTTTGGTACATACCGACATGGCCGAAAGGTTCATGCTTACCGGACCGGGGACAATATAAAAATCGACCTCCACATGTTCCGGTTTGTTTCCCAGGGTTCCCGGAGCAAAGTGTGCTTCGGCTATAAATGTTTCCCGGTTCCAGAGCTGCACATAAGAGATAAAGTGTTCGGGATCGTCGGGGTGATTGTATTCAGTACCCAGCCTGATCTTCACTTTGAACTTCTCTCCTTCTGTGGCATAATTGTCGCATAGGACTACCGGAGTATGGCGATCGAAATAGTCTTTTCGTACCTCTTTTTCTTCTTGTGAAATGTCGACCGGGTTGAAAATACGGGGCATGGATCTGCAGTTTTTGGTTTGGTATTATAAAGATAACAAAGTATGGAAGCTTGTAAAAGAATCATTGATTCTGAGCTTGAAAATTGCGAACTTACATGGATTATGAAAGCTCAAATCCATCCGGGCAAGCAAGCACTCGAAGTAAGGGACCTGGTGAAAAAATTTGGAGATCTAACGGCAGTGGATCATCTTTCACTACAGGTGAACCGGGGAGAGGTTTTTGGTTTTTTAGGACCTAACGGGGCCGGCAAAACCACCGCCATCCGGATGATGTGTGGCTTGCTGAGACCCACCCTTGGGGAGGTGCTGATCGACGGGAAACCTATCCGTGCTGGCAGGGATGGAGAGACCAGGGCCAAGGTGGGTATCTGTCCGCAAGAGAATATCCTATGGAACAAACTTACCTGTTATGAGCAGATGGTATTCAGCGCAAGGATGTACAGCATACCCAGTGAAGAGGCCAGGTCCAGGGCCGATTTGCTTTTGCATAAAATGGGGCTCACCTCGAAACGAAACAAACTGGCTGCCACCCTTTCAGGGGGAATGAAGCGTCAAATGAATGTGATCATGGCCATGATGCACGATCCGGAAATCATGGTTTTCGATGAACCGGAAGCGGGACTAGATCCACAGAGCCGGCTGCTGGTCAGGGAATTTATCAGGGATACCTCCAAGGATAAGACGGTCATTGTCACCACCCACAACATGGATGAAGCAGAGAGGATGGCAGACCGGGTGGCCATCATTGATTCGGGCAGACTTCTGCGGCTGGATACCCCCGACAATTTGAAGAGGTCCATAGGGGAGGGTGACGTTATGGAGATGCAACTCCGGGGCAGTGACCCATCATCTCTGACCAGGGCAGAAAAGAGTCTGAAGGCACTGGGGCATGATGTAAACAGGGAGGACGATCGCTTTGCAATTCGTGCCATGAACCTGGTATCTAGGATACATGAGATTTACCAGGTGCTGGAGAAAGAGAAAATCCATATCAGGGAGATGAAGATCCGTCAGAATACCCTGGAGGATGTATTTATTCATCTCACAGGAAAAAGCCTGAGAACATGAGGTGGTATGATGTTTTTGTTAAAGGAGTAAGGGAACAGATCCGTGATTATTGGATCCTGGTGATGATTGTGGTGATGGCCCCCCTCTTTATTGCTATCTATTACCTGATGGCTGAGACAGAGGAGCCGGAATATGATGTGATCCTGGTAAACAGGGATCTGGGGACCCACTACCACGGGGAGCCATTTAACCTGGGTGATTCCATTGTCAGTTATGCCCGGCTTTTGTCAGCTGTCCGGGAGATGTCGATGTTGAATTTCACTGCAGGCAACAACAGGGAGGAGGCCATTGAAATGCTGCG
>JAGLPR010000147.1 GCA_023137255.1 Bacteroidales bacterium
TTGGACAGCCGGGAAACAGTCATGCTCCCTCCCGGCTGGAGCTGGTGGGAGATATTACTCAGATGGAGTACATTGTTGGGGCTGTATGGTCGGAAGAGCTGATCAACCGATTCGTTCTTGAAGCGGCAGAGATCAGGATGCCGGTTACCTGGACTGAAACCACCCTTGGTTTCTCGGGTCAGCGCACAGTCTTCGAAATCTACGTACCCGGGCTCCTGATCCTCTCCATCATCATGATTATTTTTTCGGCTTCAGCTGCCATTGTACGTGAATCGGAGACCCGGACCCTGGAGCGTCTCAAGATCTCCAGACTAACTGCCCTGGAGTTCCTGGGGGGAATTTCGCTGGTCCAGATCCTGCTGGCCATCCTCTCCCTGGTCCTGGCCCTGGTTACAGCAGTAGCTCTGGGTTACAATGTGCTCCCCGGCACTCTCGGTTTTATCCTGTTGATCTCGTTACTTACGGCCATCTCCATGATCAGTTTCAGTCTCCTGGTGGCAGCCATGTGCCGCTCAGTGAAAGAGGTGGCGATCATAGGTACTTTTCCTCTTTTTCTGCTTATGTTCTTCACCGGCATAGCATTTCCCATCAGTGGAGGAGAGCTCTTCACCATCGGAGAATACACTGTAAAGCTGAACGATATTCTGTCGCCCAAATTTGCCGTGGAAGCACTGAACAAGGTGTTGATCAGGGGTCTGACCGTGAAGGATGCGATTCCCGAAATGGTGGCTATCGTGACACTCACACTTCTCTATTCTGTTTCAGGTACCTGGGCTTTCAGACGCAGGCACATGAGGGCGCAGTGACCATCTTTATTATTTTTTGTACCTTTTCTCTGTGTACAGACTGGGATTCATAAGGTTTATGCGGGAAGGTATCCTGGTTCTGTTCATGGCTGCTGGGATTGTGTCCATCGCTTACTCACAGGAGCTGGTGCACTACTCCTTTGAAGAGAGCATGCTGGCAACGCAACAAACAAATCAGCAGTTTATTGTCAACTCCCTGAACGACAATCCCCTTCTGGAAGATTACGACGTGAAGTTCTATGGACTTGATGTGCAGGTGAATAACAGGTCCGATCAGATTCATGGGAGCGCCACCATCCTGGTGGAGGTGAAAAGAAACTCCTTTTCGACCCTGGTGTTTGAACTATATCATACCCGGGGTATTGATCGAGTACTTGTGGATGGCACAGAGATGAACTTCACCCATGCTGACAATGAACTCTATATTGACCTGGCAGCTCCCCGCGATTCAGGAATCCTGGTTACAGCCCAGGTGTATTATGGTGGAGAAACCGGAGAGGGAATGGTCATGGAAACCGATGATGAGTGGGGGGTGCGGGTGACCTTTACCCATTCGGAGCCCTTCTACTCCAAAGACTGATTTCCCTGTAAGGAGAACCTGGGCGATAAGGCCGACTCTGTTCACGTATTTATCACTACCGATTATGAACTAAGGGGTGTCTCCCAGGGGATTCATACAGGCACCACCTACTATCCCAACGGAAAAGTGCGGTACGAGTGGAAATCCAATTATCCCATAGTATTTTACCTTATCTCCCTGGCCGTGGCCGATTACAGAGAATACAACCTGGAGGTTCAACCCGACGGAATTACCTCTGGCCCTGGGGAGGAGGGATGGAGCACCAGACCATGACCGGTATGGGGAATTTCGAGTTCTACCTGATTGCTCACGAACTGGGACACTCGTGGTTTGGCAACTATGTGACCTGTGCCACCTGGCGGGACATCTGGATCAACGAAGGGTTTGCCACCTATGCCGGCTACCTGGCCACTGAAAATCTGGGTCCCGAATATGCCGATGGCGAACGGGAGTACCGTTTTGACCGGGCCCTTCAGGAGCCCGATGGTTCGGTCTATATCCCGGAAGAGGATGCCGACAACGATTCGCGCATCTTCAACGGTAACCTCTCTTACAACAAGGGCATGGCCCTGCTGCATATGATTCGCTTCGAGCTGCAGGATGATGCTGTTTTCTTTCTCACCCTTCGGAACTTCATAGACCGGTATGCCAATGATGTAGCCACCGGACTCGACTTCAAAGAGGTGCTTGAAGAGACCTCCGGGATGGACTTTACAGATTTCTTTAACCAGTAGTATTTCGGTGCAGGGTATCCCATCTACGATGTGACCTGGGAGCAGCAGGATCAGACCGTAAGCCTTCACTCCACACAGTCTGCCTCCTCCACCCAGACACCCCTCTTCAGGATGTCCATGGAGTACAGAATCACCCATACAGGAGGCGATACGGTGGTCAGGGTATTTCACGGAGCCAGTGAGGAGACCTACCAGTTCCAGGTTCCTCACGAGGTAACCGGCGTTTTGATTGACCCCTACAACCAGGTCCTGGACGGAGTGGCCGAGGAAAAGAAGTCCACCTCTGAAGAGGTACCCATCTTCTCTCTATCGCCCAATCCCAACCGGGGCACCTTCTCCTTCCGTCTGCTCGATGTGGCAGGGGATGAGACCGTGGATCGTGTGGCTGTTGAGATCTTTACCGGTACAGGACAACTGGTCTACCGGGGAACCTACCAGGGATGTGTTCCATACATGGAGTATCCTGTAAACATGGAGCATCCGGTCAGGGGCCTATATTATGCACGATTCCGGTACGGGTACAGGATTGAAATGCTAAAAGTACTGGTGGAATGAGCTGGAGATCAATAAGCATAGCGCTTCTTTTATCTGCCGTATCCCTTGTATTATACGGACAGGTTCCCAGCAGTTTCGGATTGAAAGGGGGAATCTCCCTGGCCAACCAGAGTTACAGATTCACTCCCATTGACTATGAATTTGAAACAGAACCTTTGACCGGTGCGGTGGTGACACTGTTTGTGGAGACTTTCAAGGGGGATCGTTTCAGTTTCCAGCTCGATGTGGGTTATGCAGTCAAGGGAAGCAGTACCACCATTCAGTTGGTCTCGGTCAACCACCTGGATAACGACCGGATCACAGTTAATGAAGGAGACGCCTCGGTATCGAAGTTCACCTACCTCACTGTGGTCCCCATGGCCCGGTACAGGTTCGGCCTGGAGGAACTGACCCCTTATTTCCTATTGGGCCCACGGGTCGATTTCCTGTTGAAATATAAATCAGAAAGTGAATATCCACTGGAGGACCAGAACGGTACCATACTGGGTCTGACCTGTGGTGCGGGACTGGAATTCAATCTTCAGAACCTGGGACTCTTTGCGGAGCTGCAGTATCTGCCCGACCTGAGCCCGGTGACCAACGAAGCCCCGTTGCTTATCAACAACAACATGCTCTCCCTCACTCTGGGAGTCAGGTGGATCGCCTCCGAATAAGCCGTAGAGTTTCCAGGTAGTTAATCAGCTTCCTCAACAGATCGTAGTAGAGTGCCAGATAAAATAGGAGGCAGTAGATCCACAGGATGACCACATTGTACCACACGGTATCTATTTCCAGGTTGCCAATCCTTTTTACAGGAGCGTAAAGCTGTGCCCTCCCCATACGGGAGGTGGGTTACATATAAGCCGGCTGATGTTTCCTGATTAACTTCCCGTCTTTCTCCAACACTTTATCACTGCCAAACCTGTCCGTCAGCATCTCATTCAGCTTATTATTATCATAAGCATTTCGGAAGGTAGTATATGCCGCCACTCCACCCAGCTTTTCTTTCAGGGTTTTGGTGATCAGATTTTTTTCTTTTTTAGCGTTCCCAACCATATTATGCGACACGTTGGTTACCTGCTTGAAGTAGCTTCTGATTGCCACCATAGTTGAATCATTAAACGCCTGCAAATCCAAATCATCCGGATGAAAGCCCGGGACTGGCGGGGCCAGCCGGTACAGTTCCACCAGCTGGTTCCTGAATACTTCCAGGTCCGTTGAAACGTTTTCCGGGTTTTTTTCACTGGCCAGCTCTTCCTGGATGTTTTCCAGTTTAATCTCCAGCTCAGGAACCAGGAAAGCCGCCAGGTAATCGGCACTGCTGATCTTCTGATCTACATAAAAATAGGTCTTCTGGTACTTGTTATTTTTAAACTGGTCCACCGCCAGTGCCTCAAAGGCCCATCGCGATGCCATCAGGTCGCCAATTACCGGTACATACTCGTAGTTGGTGAGGCTTCTGTGCAGCTTGTCATACTTCACCAGCACCCCGCAAAAGAGGATCTGCGGGATCACCAGGAAGGGTACCAGTATGTAGATGGTAATCACAGAATTGAGACCTGCAGATATATTCAGTCCCAGCACATTGGCATAACAGGCGGTGGTAAACAGGATAAGCCAGTAACTGAACAGCATACCCTTGATTTCAAAGATCAGGTTACCGATCAGGATGAAGGAGAGTGACTGAAAGACCGAAATGGCGAACATGATCATAATCTTGGAGCCAAGATAGCTGCCCCTGCTCAGGTTCAGGAATGATTCCCGCTGGAGGATCTTCCGGTCCTTAATGATCTCCTGCGAACTGATGGTCAGTCCCAGGAAAAGGAACACCACCACACTCATCAGGAGATAGGTGGGCAGGTTATCGTTGTTCCGGAACACATATGCGGCCGGATTGGCGGAGGTGCCGCTGAAGTACTTGGTGAAATAGCCCATAACCATAGCCAGCACAGGTGCCTCCAGAAGGGTGAGTAAAATGTACTGTTTGTTGGTAAGCTTGCCCAGTATATCTCTTTTGAAGAAAATCTTAGCTTGTTGAAATAGTCCCGGAATGCTATACTGATTTTCCGGGAGCTCCTCTTTTTCCGTCCTTTCCGGCACAGCCCTGCCGTTGCTTCCCCTGAAGAGATCGGACCACTCCCTGGGACTCACCCTCCTTGCACGGGAGAGTTTCCCATGTTCATTTACAATCTTGGCCTCTATGATCTGAAGTACCTGGTCGGGATCCACATTGCCGCATTTGACACACTGGTCCTCATTGGCATTGGCATGATTGCTTTTGGTTTTAAAGTAGATCACTGCCTCCGAAGGGTTCCCGCAATAGATCTGGTATCCCCCCTTATCCATGAAGATGATCCGGTCGAACATTTTATAGAGGGTAGAGGAAGGCTGGTGGATATTTACAATCACCAGCTTACCTTTAAACACCTGTTCCCGCAGCAGGTTCATGACCATTTCTGAGTCGACCGAAGAGAGTCCTGAAGTGGGTTCATCCACAAAGAGAACGGAAGGTTCCCTGATCAGCTCAAGGGCGATGTTGACCCGTTTGCGTTGTCCCCCGCTGATCACCTTGTTAAGGGGTTTACCCACCTTGAAGTCTTTTATTTCATATAGATCCAGGTCGGTCAGCACCAGGTCCACCACCTCGTTGATCTTTGCTTCGTTATAATTGTCGAGGCACAGCTTCGCATTGTAGTAAAGATTCTCCCTTACAGTAAGGTCCTCCAGTAACAGATCGTCCTGGGGAATGAAGCCGATAACTCCGTTTAACTGCTCCCTCTCTTTTTCATGGTAGAGCTTATACCCATTGATCAGAATCTCCCCCTGCTGGGGCTTCAGGTTTCCGTTCAGCACATTGAGCAGGGTGGATTTGCCCACACCGCTTCCACCCATGATTCCAATGAGCCTGCCAGACTCTTCATAGAGGTTAAAACCCTGGATCCCGTTGTCGCTGTTTTTAAAACGGAATTCCACCTTCCGGGCCACAAAGGATATTTTGGTGGTGATGGTGGAGGTAGAAAATGTACCTACTACATCTGTATAGTAGATCGTATCGATGTTTTGTCCCCTGATAGACGATCCGTGATCAAAAGTGTAGGTCATTCCCGGATGGATAATCTGCCCGTTCAGGAAAAGGTCCTCCTTCCCGTGATAACGAAGAACGTAGGTATTTACACTTTTTATATTCAACACAGAGATCTCACCCTCCAGATGATGGTTATGGATATGGTGCATCCCGTCGATGCTCGATTCCAGATCGCTGTTAATAAGCAGGACCAACTCCTTTCGCGGTATCTCCTTCAGGGGGTAGGCCACAAAATTGAGGATGTCATGGTATTCATCTTCATCCAGGTTGAAGGCGGAGGCCACGGTCTGAAGAAATTCCAGTTCTGTTTCGCGTATTTCGATCCCGTAAGCAATGTATTCCACCAGTTGCATGATCACATAGATCTTTTGTCTCTGTTCCAGTTCCTCGTTGATCTGTTCACAGATGGAGAGAATCCTGACCGCGGTAAGGGCGGTCCGCTTTTTCTGCTTGACACTTCCCTTATCAATGGCATGCTGGTGGTAGTGGAGCAGGTAATTCTCAAAGATGCCCATGTATTTCTCCGTCAATTCGCTGTTCAGCTGACGGGAGAGGAAGGAGTGGATGATCTCCCTCTCTTTTTCGGAGATCTCCTGGATTTCTTCGATATCAACAATCAATGCAAAAAGTTGCATCAATGCTTTCAGGATGGCTTCACTCATTTTTTACTTCATTCTACACGAATATATTCAAATTAGAGTGGTTAAAATCGTATTCGGCTTTTTTTTTGTTACTTTGATTTTAAGATGTCAAAAGAAGAAGTGATCATCGATTTCAGAGGTCCTATCTCCTTTGAAACCATGGAGGGGCTTTTAAACGAGCTTAAGTCGGCACCGATGTTTAGCGAGCTTAGAAAACCGGTAAGGAAGAGGCTCTATGGCACGGTCTGTGAATCCATTGACAACATCTACAAATATGCTGCATCCAACCTGGTCGATTCCCAGGGAACCTCAAGAGCCCCGTTGTTAACAGTTAAAAAACTGGACAACATATTTACTATTTCTGTTGGAAACCTGGTACTGAATGAGCTTGTGGACAACCTCAGGAATCAGCTGGAGAGGATCAACCAGCTGGATAATGACGCACTGAGAACACTCTATGAAGATGTGATCAACAGAGAGGCGGGGGAAGCCACTACCGGTGCCGGCCTGGGCCTGATTACCATGGCACTGCGGACCGAGGTGGATATTGAGTATAGTTTTGAACCTGTGGATACAGGGTACTCTTTTTTTACAATGAAAATCGATATAAACACATAACACATGGAAAAGTTGATTATTGAATCCACTGTGAACTCACCACGGATTGTTCTGGATCCGGAAGAGAAAAAATTCGAATTCTCCGGGGAATCCCGGCCGGAAAATGTACGTAATTTCTACCTGCCTGTGTTGGAGTGGCTGGAAAAATTCACCACCAATCAGTCGGGATTGAAAGAGCGGGAAAGAACATCGGCACTCAATTGTCTATTCAATTTTGAGTATTTCAACTCCACATCCGCCAAATACATACTTGATATTTTCAAGTCATTGAATGCCCTGCATCTCCTTGGAATTGAACTGGAGATAAAGTGGTTATACGAGGAAGACGATGAGGACATGCTAGAGGTAGGAGAGGAAATGTCAAGGATGTCGAAGCTCGAATTTGAATATGTGATAAGCGATGCCTGAGGGTTTCACTCTTATATCCTGATCCCCATCACCAGGATATCATCGATCTGTTCCACTTCGCCCTGCCATTCATCCAGGTTCGTGAGGAGTATTTGTTTCTGAGCATCCATGGATTGATCCTGGATCCCGATCAGCAACTTCCTGAATTTCTTTACACGGAATGTCTTTCGTAACGGTCCCCCCAGCTGATCCACGTATCCGTCTGAGAAGAGATAGATGCTGTCCTCCTTCTTAAGTTCAAGGGTGTGATTTGTGAAAGGAACTGGCTCCTGTTCATAAATCCCGATGGGCATCCTGTCGGGCCGGATATGCTCAACGGCTCCATCCCTGACGATATAGAGGGGCCGGTTTGCCCCTGAGTATTCTAGGGTAAGCTTTTTCAGGTCGATCACACAGAGCGCAATTTCAATGCCATCCTGTGCCTCCCCCCTGGTACCGGTCTGGTGGAGCGATTTTATCAAGATTTCCCTGAGCTGCTCAAGGATCTTATCAGGTTTCAGTAATTTACTCCGGTTCACGATTTCATTCATGGAGGCGATCCCGAGCATGCTTAAGAATGCTCCGGGAACTCCATGTCCCGTACAGTCGGCCACCGCTACCATTAGCTTCTGGTTTTTCTCCATGGTCCAGTAGAAGTCGCCACTCACAATATCCCTTGGCTTAAACAGGAGAAAATGATCGCTCAGGTGGTCTGTCAGGTACTTCTCAGGAGGAAGAATGGCCGACTGGATCCGTTCTGCATAGTGGATGCTGTCGAGGATCTGATCTTTCTGGATGGCAATGGTGTCTCTCTGGAGGGTGGCCAGGTCGAGCTGAGCTTCGATCTCCTCTTTCTGTGTTTCGATCTCCTCTTTCTGCTCCACCACCTCTTTGGTTCTCTCCTTTACCTTTTTTTCCAGATCCCTGTTCATGCTGGAGATGCTCTCTACGTAATTATGGATCTTCTGGGTCATTTCATTGTACCCTTCGGCCAGTTCCCCGATCTCATCATTGGTACGTACGATGGTGTACTGTTCCGCTTCTCCACCCCTGGTGTTTCGAATATTGGCCAGGAGCTCTTTCACCGGACCGGTGACGTCCCTGTTGGTCCACCTGATAAACAACAGGAGGTAAATGAACGAAACCAGGATACCATTTCCGATCCCCACCAGCATTACTATGGAATCGATGGCGTTGACAAAGTAGAGTTTTTCATAATCTGCCAAAGGAACCGTCTCCTTGTCAGCCCCCACAATGGTACTCCACGGTCCAAACAGGATCTCTCTCTGTTCCCGGGAAAAGGTTTCCAGGTTCAGATCTTTCACAGAAGTCAGACTCAGGACCAGGTAGACCGTCACGATCAGTAAGGGGAGTAAAGTGGTCATTCCACTGGCCATCATGAGCCGGTTCCTGATCTTTCCACCCTTCTTTTTGAAAACCTTTTTGCGAAGTTCAGTTTCGGAATAGATGTGATCGATGTACCTGATATGTACCCGGTGTTTTTGCCAGTAATAGACAAACAAAATCTCAAGGGTGGTGGCCACAAGTGTCAGGTAGTGAAGCTGGATAAACATTTCCCGTTCGACCTCCCCGTCAAAACTCACCTTTTTCACAAGAAATATCATGGAATAGATGAATACCACAATATTGGGCATGGTCACAATAAGACTATTAAACAACGGAGTGCGCAGAAGATGTTTTTTGCAGTAAGTATGCAGTTTTTCAGGGATCTCCTTTTTATTTCGTTTCCGCCTGAAATATCGTTTAAAGGGCCTGTTATAGAAGAACCCCACAATATCGCTTACGAACAGAAGGATAAAAAGGAGGATAAAATAGCTTGCGAAAGGCCCTTTTTCGGCAAACATTTTGATACTATCATCTCCGTCAGAGTTAGGTCCGGCAATCACCAGGTTACCGGAGCCTTTCGCAACGGTATCGGTTGTGCTTTCTGCCATCAGGATGGCCTGGCTCACCAGGCTGTCGATCTCTTCCTGGCTGAATCCTGGGATTGAGTCGAGGGCAGATTGCACGGAATCCCGGATGGAGGTTGCCTGGTCAAATGAGTCCTGGTTGTTCTCGATAAATTTGGGAACATTCTGGAAAATAATGAAACCGATAAAAGGAATCACCAGGAAGAAATAGAGCATCACTGAGGAGATATATACCCTCAGGCCATAAAACTTGGGAATGCTCTTCTTCTCCATCTAATTCTAATGTGTCGACAGGAATAAATGTAAGGGAGAAATTCGTCAAATCAAAAGATCAGACATTGTTGCCCGACCACTCTTCCGGCCACTCGGAGAGTCCCTTGTAGAACAACAGATGTTCGTGGTGAGGCTTCACTTTCTCCTCGATGGCCAGCATCTCATCGGCTGTGAGCGGCTCAAATTCCTTGGCAATCTGCATGTTCTCCTCCAGCTCGGCAATTGTATCGAGGCCCACGATGATGGTGCTTACAGGCAGTGACATGGTGTAACTCATGGCCTCCTTCATGGTAATGATGCCTCCGTGGGAGAAGATCCTATCGCGGGCAGGAATTTTCATACCGATGATCCCCATATTTTTTTCAACCGCTGTGGGAATCAGTTTTTCGATGAAGGGATTGTGGTGCTTGTCGGCAGCATTAAGGGCCATCAGCACAGCATCGAAGTCATAACGGTCCACCAGCTCTTTCATGGGATCGGGATCGGCATGACCTGATATACCAAGGAAACGGACTACTCCTTCTTCCTGCGCCTGTATCAG
>JAGLPR010000148.1 GCA_023137255.1 Bacteroidales bacterium
CCCTTGATGACTTTTGTGTGGGCCTCCTCAATCCGTGTATGACACTTCATACAGGTACCTGCAATCCTGTTTGTTGAAATGGATGAATTGGGACTGGTATGGGGAAGCACCAGGTGGTTGCCGTGACAATCGTTACAGGTGGCAGTAACAACCAGTCCGGATTCAAACAGGCCCCGGCCATGAATCCCCTGGGTATAGTTCTCAACAATATTGTGCTCGGAGACATCATATACCCTGGCCACTACTTCGCCCTCTTTGTGGCATCTACCACAAAGGAAGGGGATGTTCATCTTATAGGTACGCGATTTGGTATTGCTGTTATGTAGAATATCATGATGGCCATGACATTCTTTACAATTTGGGGCATGGGGGTCATTTTTCAGAAGCGCCTGTCCATGGACCCCTCTCACATTGTTTGCCTGCTCCTGGGTGTGGCAGTTTCCGCAATTGACCTGTTTTAGATCATCGGCATGCGGGAATCCTTCATCGGCTGCATCAGCATGGCAGGATAGACAGGTATTACTGTGGTGGACCGAGTGTGCAAAAATAGATGTATCTACAAACATGGATACGGTTCTTCCATTTAGCATCCCGGTCAGTTCTCTATCCTCATGGCACATCATGCAATCCTCATCGGCCTGTGCCTGTAGCAGGTTTGAAAGCGGGGCAATTAAAAGGAAAAGGATGAGCCAGACGGCCTTGTTTCTAACACATTTACATTGGTGGGGGGGAGTCATAGTTCAGCTTGTGAGGTTAGAACAGTAAAATAGTGATTATTGCATAGTTATACACCCAATACCAAAGTATTGGGTGTAATTTATATCTAATCTGAATATAGTGTAGCTAACTACTCGTGCTCCTCATGGTACCCGTTCACCATGCTTTTGAAAAGGGTTCCTGGTTTATCTCCCAGGGTACAGGTATAGAGGTGAATCAGCAGGAAGATGGAAAGTACAAAACCCATTATCTGGTGCAGGAAGGCGGTAAGGGCAAGCCCGCTGATTTTTAGAACCGAGATTACAACAGTCTCCGGAAACAGCAGTCCAAATCCGCTGATAATGATCAATGGCATGCATATATACATGACAGCCACATAGGAAATCTTTTGCAGGGGATTGAATTTGCGTTCCTTATTAATGGCAAACGGGTGAGACTCTTTTTTAAAGATGCCTCCAATGTAAAACTTTAGCTGGACCCACAGGTTAGCCCCCATGTCCTCTCTCCAGCTCCTGTAGAACCTCCCATTTCCCGATATTATATTCCCGATAACAAAGAGTCCGTAATTGAAGGTCAGCACCAATGCGCAGACATTGTGTAGGTTCACTGCCATTTCAAACTTGATCAGGCCGGTGCCCATGGTGGCATAGTGTAACGCGATTCCGGTGAAAATTAGCAGCAGGAAGCTCACGGCATTGATAACATGCCAAATCCTGATCCAAACCGGGTATAAATAAGTCTTTATGGTGGCCATTTTAATCTGTTTTTTGTTTTCGAATACGTAAAAATGTGTGGAACCCAATTCCGAGAAGTGTTAGTCCGAGGATCACAAAACTGAGTATATTCAGAGCAGGAATCTGATTGGCCCCGATAACGAATGTTGTGTTTATAATCACCCCGTTTATAAAACCACCTTTTCGCTCCTCCCTGCTCTGGAATTTATACAGGGTATGCATAAGACGTGAGTCGGAAGAGTGGCATTCGGTGCAACGTTGAACTGCTTCGGTTTTTGGCAGGATCTTATGGGCAATCAGGATAGAATCGTTGATCTCGGTATGGCACTCAATGCATCTGACACTCCTGAAGTGAGCGGCCTGGTTGGGCAGCCATTCGTGAGTATCAAGTATATTAATCTCATCCCTGTCGGTTAGCAAGGTAAAGCGTAAAAAATTTGCATGGCATTTCAGGCACATGTTGTTATCATACAGGATCGCTTCCTCCAGGTCATCTGCATTCCTCATGAATGCCTTGTAACTATGCGGGTCATGGCATTTCCAGCAGGTGAACTCCTCCACATTGTGAATGCTCTCCTGGAACTCCATCTCGATATCCTCGAAATGGTATTGGGCAAATGTCTCATCGTAGCCATGGCAATCCATGCATAACAATTGCTCTTCAACCCTGGTTTCGACGTTATGGGGAAAAGTGTTAAAATCGTAGGAGTGACAATCGGTGCAACTGAATGTTTTGTGTACCGATGTGTAAAAGACCTCCCTGTCAATGATCCGGTCGGGACACATATGTTCATGTGTGGACCTTCCCGTGGTGGTATCTTCGATAATAAACTTCATCTCCGCGTGACATATCAGGCAGGCTTCGTTGTCTTCCACGTAGTCGTTCACCTCGAAGTAAGAGGGTTTGAGTTTTAAGGTGTCTTCCGGCTGAGCGAATAGAGTGCTTGCTGCAGCCAGCAGGAGCAGTGAAAAAAATCTTGTTGGAGTTTTCATATTCTAGAATCTGATGGAAATGTTAAATCCAAACTGGAAGTCCCCGTCAAAAGGGTTGTTTGAGTTAAAGGCGATGCCGTGGTTACGTACAATGTTGTTGTAGTTCGAAGCGAATACCCTGAATGAGTGGGTGCTGGTTCCGATCTCCACGCCCAGTGCCAGGTTTGGATATACATCTTCCTCAGCCTGAATCAGTGGCTGGTCATATTCAAATATGATGGAATGAAATCCCAGTACCTGAAAACGTCCCCCGAAATTGATGGCGGCATTGACATTGTTGTATCCTTCCGGTACTGCATTAAAGTATACAAATGTAGGAGCTACCTGTAAACTGATCCTGTTTCCGATCCTGCTGGATACGATCAGCTGGTTGAGGTAGGACATGCGGTAGGCAAATTTGTATTCCTCTTCAGGTCCGAAATATTTACTGTCACGTGCGTCAAGAACCGCATTTCCATGGTAGCTTAGTGAAACAGGCATCTTACTGGTCTGGGTCAGGATGCTGTATTTCCACTCCAGGTCCTGCAGCATGTAGGTACGGGTGGTTCCAAAACCAAGCATGATCTTGTCGGTGATCCCGTAGGAGATCCCGATTCGTGTATTGGCACTTCCATAAATACCGAAAAGGTCTGCAATCTCAGCTATTTCAGAGAAGCGGTGCTGGATCTCAATTACCATCTGACCTTTGTATGGATTAGCTGTGGTCTGGTTGTCGATCAGGTTCAGGGTCTCAAATGCCGGCATAACAGGGGCAACCTCATCTTGAGCAAATAAAAGACCTGCAGATAAAAAAGCAAGGACGCAGGCAATGGTTGTCAGTTTTGTATTTCGTTTCATAGCTATTGGTTTTATCATATCAATTGTCCTGGGCTCCTTCGTCAATCCAGCCAAGGATGGTTAATAACTCTTCTTCATCGGCGCTACCCCCGTGGGAGCCTGAAGAAATCTCATAAAGTATGCTGGAACAGGGAAAATCTGTGTCCACATACCCCCCCTCGATAAGCTCGTCGTATGACCAGCCGGGACTCAGGTCGGGAGCCTGGCCGCCTCCGTGGCACATCACGCAATTCTGATCCCATATGGGTTGAACATCTGCGGAATAGCTTACGCCTGTTGGAAGATCCTCCGGACACTCCGGTTTTGGGATCTCATATTTAGTACAGCCTGTCAGAATCAGTATCATCGATCCTGTCAGTATTATCATCCATCTTCTCATATCTATACGATTTTTGTTTCTCAGCTTAACTGTGCTGCAGCGAAGAGCCTAAAGATAGATTTTATCGGAGATGCTAGAAAGGAATTTTAATCGACATATATTAAGTTTTTTATCGGGATAGATCAGTAGTTCGGTTGATGTGAATCAGTATTGTGTTTTTATGTATATTGCATAAAGTTGCAATAGGGTCATAATTACGTATGAAAACAGATAAACTGTGTGTTGGATGTGAACAGTGCAACAAGAAGGCACCAATGTTTGCTTCTCTTTCTCAGGAGGAGCTGGGAATAATCAATAAGGATCGCTATTCTGTGCGGTTCCATGCTGGGGAGGTCATTCTCAAGCAGGGCACCAAGGCAGATTATTTGATCTCTTTGATAGATGGATTTGCCAGGATGTATATTGAAGGTCATAACAACCGGAACCTGGTCCTTGATTTCTTAATACCCTGGAAACTCATCGGTGGTCCCGGGGCCCATTCAAACGGCAAACACAGGTATAATGTAGTTGCAGTGAGGGAGACACTGGTGTGCTTTCTTGAGGTGGAGAGTTTTAAGAAAGTACTTGCCATGAACAGCGATTTTTCTAGTGAGGTCCTGACCTATTGCTCCAATAATTACCTTACCACCCTGGATCGAATGGTAGGTCTTAGTCAGAAGCAGATGCACGGTCGCATAGCAGATGCACTAATTTACCTTACCGGTGAGATATATGAAAGTGATATCATCGGCTCTGAAAT
>JAGLPR010000149.1 GCA_023137255.1 Bacteroidales bacterium
AGGTCCTGGAAGTCATAGCTGAAATCGATATCAGGCGAGATTCCTTTCATGGTAATGCTTTGTGCTCTCCCCTCCTCATCGAGGCTGAAGATAGCAAAGGCATCCGCATCAAGTTCCCGTTTTCCCCACTTAATGACAAAAGCGTTGGCCTTGTAGAAGAACATGGGCCCTGTCAGGGCAGGGGAACGAATGGAGGCGAACCAGAGCTGATCCCCCTGCATATACACCTTAATCTTTCCAAACCATTTATCCTTATACACCCCGGTGTAGTCCCCCGGATTGATGTGATCGTCACTGGCTGCTTCCACTGTAAGCCACAACCTCTCTACCTCGGCCTGGGCCCCACCGCTGCTTTTCAGGTACGACTCCAGGTACCTGTTGGTCCACCCATAATCGTCCAGTCCCAGGTAGTTGTCTACGATGGTCTGTGAAACCGCTCTGAATAATCCGGCTCCTCCGTAATAGGAGTTGGTAAGTACCACCACTCCCAGATTCAGATCGGGAATCATAATGGTTTTTGAAAGCATGCCCGACAGATCACCTGTATGAGATACGCTCATCTTTCCGTTCATATCGCTCAGTCTCCATCCCAGTCCGTAACCCGAGAAGTGGGGATTGTAGCGCTCATTGGGTCTGACAGGAATGGATGTATGGATCTTCCACATTTCGAGGTGACTCGCCACTGTGAAAAGCTGTTTCTCCAGGTTCTCGCCATATTTTCCTCCATTCAGGTGAACAAGCATCCAGCGGCACAGATCATCCACATTGGCCAGCACACCACCGGCAGCCCCGTTGATCTTTTTGGGATCCAGTTCATAGTTAGGAATGGTTTTCAATACACCATCCTCGGCCAGGTGTGGGGTGGCCAGGTTTTTTGCATTGACCATCCCCGGCGGAAGGGTATAGGAGTGATCCATTCCCAGGGGTTCCATGATCCTGGTTTTTACAAATTTTTCCCAGGGCATGCCACTAACCCTCTTGATCAGTTCACCAGCCACCAGGTAGAGTATGTTGTCATAATCATATTTGGTGCGAAAGGCAGAGACCGGCTCGAAATACTGGAAGTTGGTAAGCATATCGGCAATGGTAAAGTCAGATCCCGACGGCCATTTCTGCAGGTCCCCTGCACCCAGTCCCAGTCCGCTCCGGTGGGTCAGCAGATCCTGTATATTGAAATTTTGCGTTACATAATCATTGTACATCTTAAACTCAGGTATGTGATCAATCACCTTGTCTTTCCACGATAATCTGCCCTCTTCCACCAGAATGGCCAGGGCGGCTGAAGTAAATGCCTTGCTGTTGGAGGCGATGGCAAACGAGGTGTGCTCGTCTACCTTTTCGCCGGTCTCCACCGATTTTAATCCATATCCCCTGGCAAGCACAATCTCGCCGTCTTTGACTATCCCCACAGCCACACCCGCCACAGTGAATTTATCCATGGCATCTTGCACCAGTTGATCAATCTCTTTGGGCTTGAGCTGGCTGTTTGCAGGGAGCAGGACGGCCAGGGACAACAGGAGCACCATCAGGGTCCTAATGCTTCTCATTTTCATCATTCGATAAAGTTTAATGGGTCTTATAGTTTTTTTGCCACGTAAAATCCATAGCTATAGTGCTCCTTGTATTGCAGGTACATTTCATACTCATGGGTATCCAGCTTCACAAGTTCTCTGGCCTCATTGCTGTGGCCCTGTCTTTCCAGGAAGGTATCGTGACTTTCCTGTAAGGGTCTGTAGTAGTTTTCGATCCAGCAATCTTCGGGAAGTATGAAATGCCCCAGGGGAGCGTAACCCTGGGTTTCCAGTACCTTGAGTTTTGCATCGACGGTATCGATTTCGGGACACTCCTCTGCCCAGAACTTCTCCAGTGCGTCCGGCCTCTTATCAGTGATCCAGCTTATGTCCGACACAGCCAGGATTCCCCCGGGCTTCAGGTGTTGTATCCATTTTGTAATTCCCTTCTCAAATCCCATGAGGTAGATGGCACCCTCCGACCAGATCAGGTCAAACTCTTCCTCTCCAAATGGCAGGTCATCCATGGAGGCTGTAAGGGTGGAGATCCGGTGATCCAGTCCCTCTTTCCCGGAACGGACTTTTAGTTCCTCCAGGAATTCGGGGAACAGATCCACAGCAGTGATATGGCCATCCAGCTTCTTTGCAAGGGTCAATGTCTGTCCGCCGGAACCACATCCTATGTCGGCCATATTCAGATTTTCCTCATTTTCAAGTCCGGTCAGGCCTATGGCTTTTTCAGTTTCCCCGACACCTCCCGGTCCCTGCCGTTGGTTGTATCTGTGCAGGTCGATCAACAGTTCAAACTCGTTCATAGGGTTCCAAATGTGCTGATTAAGATAGGCAATTAATCCTACCTTTGATTATGCAGCTGGAGAAACAGGCAAAGGGAAAAACAATTACCCTGATCACTTTAATCGTTGCCGGAGAGTCGATTTACTTCCTTCCTTTTGTCCTGGCAAGAGTGTTTCGTCCCACACTGCTGGAATTTTTTGAAATTTCCAATACAGAGCTGGGTTTGTGGTTCTCTCTCTATGGGGTGGTTGCCATGGTTTCGTATGTTTTGGGTGGACCTCTCGCCGACCGCTTCCCTGCACGCAAGCTGATGGCCTATGCCCTATGGCTCACTTCGGCGGGCGGAGTGCTTATGTCTCTGGTTCCCTCTTCCCGGGCCATGTTGCTGCTTTATGCATTCTGGGGATTTACCACTGTATGTCTTTTCTGGGCTGCCTTTATCCGGGCCACCAGGGAGTGGGGTGGTTTGGATTTTCAGGGAAGGGCCTTTGGGTGGTTGGAAGGAGGCAGGGGAGGAGTAGCTGCTCTGCTGGCCACACTTTCTGTCCTGCTTTTTTCGCAGATCAGGAGTTTCCAGTGGGTGATCCTCGCAATCACTGCCATCACCCTTGTGAGTGGCATTATGGTGTGGGTGTTTATTCCGAATAGATCTCCGGTGCGCTCCGGAACCAGGTCCAAAGAGGTGTTCAGGACTGTTTCCAAACTGCTGAGGATGCGAAATACCTGGTTGCTTTCCATCATCATTGTATGTGCTTACGTCGGGTATAAGATTACGGATGATTTTTCCTTGTTTGCCAGGGAAGTGCTTGGCTTTTCTGAGGTGAATGCAGCCGGTATCGGTACCATTGCTCTCTGGATGCGTGCTGTAGTGGCGATCCTGGCCGGCTACCTTGCCGACAGGTTCAACCGAATCGGTGTGATAGTGGTGAGTTTCGCTTTGACTCTGGCCGGTGGCCTGCTCCTTGGTCTGGAGATCTTCCAGGGAGTGTCGACACTGCTCCTTTTAAACCTGGCGCTCACAGCTGCAGGGATTTACGGATTGAGAGCACTTTATTTTGCAGTGATGAAAGAGGCAAAGATTCCGGTGGATATTACGGGGACTGCAGTGGGTCTAGTATGTTTTGTAGGTTTTGCTCCCGAAATTTTTATCAGCCCCTGGATGGGCCATTTGTTGGACCGGACTCCAGGAGCAGCTGGACATGCAGATGTATTCATGTTACTCTCAGCTTTCGCCCTGGCCGGACTGGTGGCCGGATTGCTGTTTCGCAGGTCGGTGAGTTCCTGAGCTACTCCCTGGCCTCTTTTTGAAAGACCATGAAAAGCAGCCTTCCCGGCAGCAGTTTCTTCTGGTTGTGAATGGTGCGATATCCCTTGATCTCTTCTGCTTTATTTTGCAAGGCTGCAAAAATAGCTTTTCTGATTCAAATTCATTTACTTACGTGCCAGTAAATTCTTCATTTAAGTTTCACTTAATGATTAAAATATCATGCGAAACATCCATCTATTGTTATCATTGCTGATTGTTATTTTTTTGTACAGCTGCACTGATCCTGATCTTACCTATGTTTCGGTGGTTTTCGATGTGGAGGATTATATTTCTCCGGTGTCCGACAGTGTGGATGAAATTCCCCTTTGGCTGGCTGAAACCATGAACGAAGTGGGCGTGACCGGAACGTTTTTTGTGATCGGGGAGAAGGCGCGTTCGCTGGAAGCACGCGGACGACAGGATGTGATCGATGCCATGGCAGGTCACGATATCGGAAGCCACACCAATTTTGGCTCTATCCATCCCACGGTGACCGAGATCCTTGAGTATGCACAGTGGGATGCCGGAGTGATAGCGATGCTCGAAAATGAATCGGCCGGATTTGAAGAGCTGGAGCGGATCTTCAAGGTACCGGTAACCACCTTTGCCAGGCATGGGGGCTCATACGGTCCCCAGCTTATCTATGCACTGGGCCAGATGGGGAAGGGGTATGTATACTCACCCTTTCATCTTCCTAAAAAACATGCTGTCTGGTACTGCAATACCCTGAACTTTCACGGCGATTATGGGAACTTTGACGATTCATATTTCAAGGATGAACTTTTTAATCCTCTGCTTGACAGTCTGAAGAAGAATTTTACAGAGGATATTGAGGGTCTGGATGTGATCTCCTTTTTTGCATGTCATCCTACCAAGGTGCGGGCTGAACAGTTCTGGGACTTCAATTTCTATGAAGGAGCCAACCCGGATAAAGACAGTCTCCAGGCTCCCGTCCTTCGCCCTGCAGAGAGCATGGTCACAGCCAGAAAGAATTTCAAAAGATTGATGGAGTTTCTGAAGGAGCAGGAGAACATCGAGATTACCACCTATAGCGATCTGATGGAACGCTTCTCCTACCAACCCGACCTTATTAAAAAAGGTGATCTTCGAAGGGTGGCTGAGGAGATCACCTCTACCGGACAGATCGTGTATGACGATCTATATTCACCGGCGGAGGTATTTGCCGGCCTTGCACAATCGCTGCATGCATTTGGTGAATCCGGGAAAGTGCCAGGGAAGCTTCAGCGCGAAGCTCCCCTGGGTCCTATGGTAATGCCTCCTGCAACTCCCGGAATTTCATCGGTCACCATGGACCAGGTTTTTTCTCTGGCTGCCCTGGCCACCGACACCCTGCGCAACAGGGGGCACCTTCCATCACAGCTGAAGGTGGGAGACAAGATAATCGGTACGGGATCGCTCCTGCACCTGTTCAGTGTTACCTACCTGGATGTTTCCAACGGAAAACAACGAGAAGACTATGAGGTGATTCCGTTTGATTCCTATCCCAGGGAGAACGAGGAGGCGATCATTTCGGAGGTGGAGAACTACAAAAACTGGATCGTACACCGGCCCGACCTGGATATGTCACACTTGGTGGCTTTAACCAGGATGCAGCTCTGGACCCTGAAGCCGGCACATGAGATGAAGTAGCAGATCTCTATCTGAAAACAAAGTAAGCCAGCAGGAGCAGTCCGCATACCAGGGCAGTGAGGGCGATGAAAAACAACTTCAGTTTCTTGTTCCGTTGCTCCTTGATAGTTAACGCGGTCATGGTCTCCTCGTCGATCTCCTGCAGGCAGCTTTCCAGTTGCTTCACATGGAAGTTGTGCTGGGCTATCTGAGCCACAGCACCAATTACAAAAGCGATGATGATGGCTGTCCCGAAAACAAGGAAGTCAACTATATCCATGGGCCTGATCTCCCCGTATTTGAAGTAGAAATAGTAGAGCGAACCTGAGATAAAAAACAACGAGTTGGACAATGCACCGATATAGAGCGATTTGACATACCGTTGATGATAGAACTGTATCCTTGCTTCCAGGGAGGTCCTGATGGCCGGTTCTGACATGCCGGTTTGGGGAATGCTCCTGTACATTTTCAACTGGAACCATATGGCCCAGAGGATTAACCCCAGGATGGCGGTCATTGAAATGACCATCTGCTGGTTTCCGGAAAATAGGATGATGATCCCCATAAGTGATACTCCAATGATACTCTTAAGCACCACATCGATGGTTAAACCAACCTTGAAAAGGTGGGTAATATCCTTTGATTTTTTCTGAAGAAATTTTTCGATATCGGTTTGGGACAAGGTCTTATTTTCAAATCCCTGTTCATTTTTCCATGCCGATTTTAGGGAATCTATATCTGTTGCTTTCATCTTATTGTAGTTTTTGGATGATTTCGGCCAGCCTGGTTTTGACACGAACGATTCTGACACTTACGTTCTTTGCCGTGATCCCGATGGTTTCAGCGATCTCCTCGTAGCTAAGTTCCTCCAGCCATAAAAGAATGATCGCCTTTTCAATCTTCTTTAACCGGGCTATGGCCATATGAAGAATCCTGATCTCTTCCGACAGTTCGTAGTCATCACCCGGATCATAAGCTGCCTCTGGGGCTTTGGATGAATCGGTCAGGATGCCGGGCTTTGAGGTTCTGTTGATGGCAGTGTTCAGTGCGACCCTGTACATCCAGGTGGAGAATTGGGAGTTGCCGCGGAAAGAGGGATACGACTTCCACAATTGCAGGACTATTTCCTGCTGAAGATCCTCCCTGTCTGATCTGTTTT
The DNA here is from genome assembly GCA_023137255.1 of Bacteroidales bacterium. Classification (GTDB taxonomy): domain Bacteria; phylum Bacteroidota; class Bacteroidia; order Bacteroidales. The sequence goes on from JAGLPR010000149.1 coordinate 6,401, forward strand.
TACAGTAAGCAAAGCATATTTTATGCAAAATGCTTTGATGCCGGTGGATCAATTCCAGGAAGTGTTTATCGGTCCGTTGGTTTGTCATTGACTGTGTGTGCTTTTCTGGTTAGTCAATGGTCCGGACAAAAAACTACAATTATTAGGGAATAATCTTTACAGCTTTGGTTTCAATCATATCCTGCAGTTCATCCAGGAGGGCCTGTTCGTGCCGGTCTATGTGGCTGTCTTCTGATGCAATGTTCAGGATTTTGTCCATCTCGGCACGGGTGATCTGGTGATCCTCAATGGCTTTCTCAATCATAATCTTGAGCCGCGCGGCACTCTCGCTGATAGGCATAGGTGATTGGAATTTGGTTCAGAAATAAAAGTACATAAAATATGAAAGAATTGTAGCCTACTCGTTCTTTACACATCTGACAGATCGCGAGTAGGTAATATAATCATGAAATCCCTGGTATCTCCAGGTTCGGGATTCTTCATAGTGCAAGCGGCGATAGGCCGGATTATGCGTATTATTGGTCGCGATATGATTCGTTGAGGTCCAAAATGACCCACTCTCCCCCAGGTATCTGTATTCTCCAAGTATAGTTCGAATCCCGGAAGGCAATGCTGTAAAACCGGTTTCATTTGTTGAACCACTATTAGGAAACGCCCAATGAGTTGTCCCTGCTTCCTTCAACATTCCTCCTTCTATGGTTCCTCTCCAGTCTCTGTCATTGGCTTCCTCCGATGACATGTCCAGGTACATCTCCAGCTCCTTCCATTCTGAATCGCTGGGTAGATGCCAGCCATCCGGACAGACCCCCTGAATCTGACTGGGATTTAGATCCTCCTCTGTAGAATACCCATTCACTGCTGCCTTCCAGATGTATAGAAGACCGTAGGTATCTATATAAGATGTATCGTCATTGTATATAAAATAGTATTTGGTCGTGGTATCATACCGGGTATCCACTGCAGCGATTCCTTTTATCAATGGGGTGCCGTCGGCATAATGAATGGCCTTCAGATTCTCTTTCATCCAGCATTGATCTCCAATTTTATGGTCTTGTATTCGTTTCCGTCCCAATCTGTAACAGTTTCTGCTCCCTGACAGGCTTGTGTGTTCATATCGTACAATCTCACATGGTATTCATCCGAGTATCTGTTATTGTCAGAATCGGTTGTTGTAAGCCGTATCATATGATCTCCAGCCTCCTCATCCTCTGAATTCCAGTCAAAACAACAAGGGAAATCCTGAGCCACTGAAACCTCCTGGTTGTCAATGAAAATCCTTATCTCTGCAATGATTCCGGCATGATTCTCTTCAATATCAACATGAATGCTTACTACGATGCCTCTTTCAAATGCATCCCCATCGGAAAGATTGGTAATTATTATGGGAGATTCATTTGCCGGTTCTACTTTTCCGCATCCAGGTTGAAGTATGAATAGGGTAAGCAGGCCGATTGCACAAAGAGTCAGGGATGGGACTTTTTTTGCTTCCAAGGGACTTATTCATGATTGAAATAGAAAGATAAGGATTAATGTATTTTATATCAAGTAATTAGAACTTTGGATATACCCCATAATTTTACCGAACCTTGAAACTCATGGAAGTTGTGCAATCTTAGGATTGACCTGGGAACTTCCTGAGTATGGCCAGGGAGGGTTTCCAATTATGCCAAAACCAAATGTCACATGGAAATGACATTTTCATCAATAGTCTTATCTGATCCCACATACACTCTAATGAAACGACCTGCTAACGCTATGAATTACAAGTTGATCCTGATTCTCTCTCAATTTATCAGATGCAGGAAATTCCAAGAAGATCTCATAAATGTCACAGTGTGGTGACAAACGGAATTTGCAAAAACGGAGTCCTGCGTGTGAATATTCCTTTCCAAAATACCTCCTGACATCTATTATAGAGGCTCTCAACTATGTCTGGCTCCTTTTTCATGTGATCGAAAAGTATACCCATTTTATATTGGATATCACTTGCAGAAAACCAGAATTGAAGGCCAGTCCTACAACTCAGAGAAGACTCATGGAATTATTGGGGTCCCAATTAGATATGGAAAGGTGGCGGTTTGATAATATAGTTACAACCAGTGAAGTCTGCTACTGTTTTGCACTTATTTTAATACTTTTCAAACCAAAAAGTGGTCTTAGGAAACTCACCCTTCTGATGACTAATTCATAGATGGTAAAGGATCCTGTGAATGTAAAAGCCATCACCATGAATAATTTCAGTAGGGCCGGAATCCCGAGAGGAACTATCAGGTAGGATCCCACGTAGAGAAAAATCATATGCAGGATGTAGACGGGATAAGCGGCCTGGCTTAAATAGCTTAATGCTTTGCCGGGGCGGTTGAGGTATTTGTAGGCAAAGCCAAAGACTGCAAAGATCCACAGGTTGGATTCCATGGCTTTCAGATAGTTAGGGGCCAGCAGCTGAAATTCAATGTAACGAAAGGTGAAAAGTGCTGCTGCCAGCAATAACAGCAGCCATCTCCATTTCTTTACTGTGTTCCAGAAGGCATCACCGGCATGGACGATTATAAAACCGAACAGGAAGGCCAGCATCCCCAGGAAAAACCCGTGCAGTGTCATGGAATAGGTTTCATAGGTTTCAGGTTTTACCAGAATTGCTTCCAATACAAATACTGTGACCATGCTCAGTAATCCCAATGGCGTTCCAAACAGCTTCTTCAGCCACCCGTTGGCCTTCCCCTGATCATTCTTCTTCAGTAAAAAGAATAGGGGTGATAGCGCAAGCACATAGATGAATATGTTGGCCAGGAACCATAAGTGGCTTGGATGTAGCGAGTAGGTGATGTCCTGGTTGTAATATTTCTGCCAGACGAACAGGTGCAGGGGAACAATGCAAAAGATCCCAAAGAGAAAAGGGAGAAGAATTCTCCTTGTTCTCTCCAGGATTAACTCTTTCCAGCTTCGTCTCCGAATGGCAAAACGGACTCCCATTCCGGAGACAAAAAACAACAGGGGGATTCTCCATATATTGAGCATCGACATGGGATTCCAAATGGATTCTATGGACTCTCCATTTTGAATGAAACCAATAAACACTCCCCAAGGCAGGAATACAAAACCAATGTGATAGATGATCAGCAATCCAATGGCAATGACCCTGAGCCAGTCTATATCGTATCTTCTTTCTGTTGTTTTCATTTTGTAAGAGATATAAGGGTTGTCTATCGCAGCATTTCGGCAATTTTTGGACGAGTCGCCTCTACATAATCGTAATCCAGTTTAAAACCCAGTGGTCCCAGGTCCTTGCTGAACTGGTCGTAGATGAACTTTACATCAGCGAAGGGAGCGGATATGGACTGAAGGGCGGTGGATCCGTAATTGTTTAATAACTCTTTGTCTGCATCATTCTCCAGCAGCATCTCAACAATCTCCAGCCGGCAAAGGAAGGCGGCGGAATGAAGTGCGGTGGAACCCTCATTGTTCTTCAGGTTCACATCTGCTCCGCCCTCAATAAGCGCTCTGGCTATTTCGGTCTTCCCGAATACAGCTGCAGAGATCAGTGGACTGGAACCTATGGTGGGTTCTCTTTCATCCAGATCAGAACCTGCCTGGATGTGTTGTTTAATGGCATCGAGATCCCCCAGGAGGGTGGCAGTGTGGATATCAATATTGGGAGTTTTTACCTCTGTTTCTGAAACAGGGGAATCCTCTTTTTCAACGGCCGTCTTGTCCTGGTTACCTCCGCAGGCGACCAAGGTAAGAAGAGCAGTTAATAGCAGCACCGTCAGTGCTGATCTGGTTGATTTCATCTTTTGTGTTTTCATCTCAGTTTGATTTAAAATTTGACATTTGTTTGTTGATGTAAAGGTCCGGCAAAGCGTGATGCAACACCAATCACCCATGCGGACAATCATATCAAGTTTGGAGATGCAGTTGTAATTATGATGAAAGGGTATAAATTATGACGCAAGTGGGGAAGAAAATGTATCTTTATTCTCTTGCAAAGTACTCACCACATGGAAAATGATTTCCTGAACAGGATTACTGAAATCATTGAGAAGAACCTCTCGGATGAGAGGTTTGGAGTATCGGAGCTTGCCCGTGAAGCAGGGATGAGCCGCTCCAACCTGCTTCGCAGGGTTAAAAAGCTGACGAAGTTATCGGTAAGTCTGTTTATCAGGCAGGTGCGTTTGAAAAACGCCATGGAGATGCTTAAGCAGACTTCCCTCAATGTTTCCGAAATATCCTATCGGGTGGGTTTTAGCAGCACCTCCTACTTTATTAAATGCTTTCGTGAGCATTACGGATATCCCCCCGGGGAGGTGGGGAAAGTAGCATCGGGCGCTTACGCTGCCGGTCCAGGTGGACCCTCTGGTTTTTTCCGGGAACTGAAGCGAAGAAAGGTGGTACGTGTAATTTCAGTATATGCTGCTGCAGCTTTTGTGATCCTGGAGCTGCTATCGATTGTTGTGGAACCGCTGAGGCTTCCCGACTGGACCCTTTCCATGGTCATTGTGCTGCTGAGCATTGGTTTTGTAATTGCGGTGATCCTTTCCTGGATCTACGACCTAGATCCAGAGGGAGGATGGGAAAAGACCAGGCCTGATCACCTGGGAACAGAAGAGGGGAGAGTGCCTGAAACTAGAAGCTGGAAGATTGCCAGTTATATTAGTTTTGTGGTGATTGTCGTTTTGATCGTTCTTCAGCTGCTTCCGCGTACGAACCGGGACCAAAAAACCCCGGATCTTGAAAAATCCATTGCCGTACTGCCCTTTAAAAATGACAGCAACGATTCCACCAATATCTATTTGATCAATGGATTGATGGAATCGATTCTGGACAATCTTCAAAAAATTGAGGACCTGAGGGTGATCAGCCGGACCTCGGTAGAAAAGTACAGGTACAATCCCAAAACCATTCCGGAGATTGCCAGGGAGTTAAATGCCAATTACCTGGTGGAAGGGAGCGGGCAGAAAGTGGGAGATCAGATCTTACTGAACATCCAGTTGATCGAAGCATCCACCGACAAACACCTCTGGGCGGAACGATACAGACGGGAAGCCGGGGATATATTCGAGTTGCAACTGGAGGTAGCAAAGAGTATAGCAGAGGAGATAGAGGCCATCATCACTCCTGAAGAGAAGGAGCAGATTGAGAAAGTTCCTACAAAGAACATCGAGGCGTATGATTATTTTCTTCAGGGTCTTGATTATTTTCATCAAGGGACAAGGGAAGGTCTGGTAAAAGCCATCCCTCTGTTTGAGATGGCCATTGAGCACGATCCTGAATTTGCGCGTGCCTATGCTGATGTGGCCATTTGCTATTCCTTTCTGGATATGTACCAGCTTGAGAAAAAGTATTCAGGACAGATTGATCATTATGCGGATAAGGCCCTTTTACTGGATCCCAGGCTTCCACAGAGTTTAATTGCAAAAGCCATGTTTCATATTAGCGGGGAAGAGTATGAGCAGGCATTGCCCTATTTGGAGAAAGCCCTGGAGTACCATCCCAATTCCTCCTTGGTGATTAACATTCTCTCCGATTTCTATACCAGGCATGTGCCAGATACGGAAAAGTACCTGAAGTATGCACTGATGGGAATAGGCCTGGATATTGCCGCACATGATTCGGTGGAGGCTAGTTACATCTACTTACATCTGAGCAATGCCTTCATGCAGTCCGGTTTTGTAAATGAAGCAGAGAAGTATATTGATCTGTCACTGGAATATAATCCGGAAAATTTGTTTTCTGAAATCTTAAGGGCCTATATATTGCTCGCCAGGAGCGGGGATCTCATTCAAACCAAAGAGTTGTTAATAAATGCACTTCAGAAAGACACTTCCAGAACTGATATTATGAAGGAACTTGGAGTGATTTGCTACTACCTGGGGGATTATGAAAGCGCGTATGCCTATTATCGCCTTATGTTTGAGATTACTGAAGCTCAGGGCCTGTTTATGTACAATGGTGAAAAAGCGAAATTCGGACTTATTCTGTCAGAATTGGGAATGGCAGAGGAGTCAGAAAGATACTTTCAGGACTACCTGGAGTATG
>JAGLPR010000015.1 GCA_023137255.1 Bacteroidales bacterium
CACAATCCGGCCGATCCTGAAAGCCTCTCAGAAAACTCCATCCATTGCATTTTCCAGGACCGGGCCGGTGTCACCTGGTTTGGAACTTTTGGTGCGGGTATCAGTATCCTGGATCCCCATTCAAACAGGTTCAGGCTGTTTAAAAACAACCCTTACAATCTGAACAGCCTTGCCAGTTCCTTTGTCTGGACCATTTGTGAGGCATCCGACAATACCCTGTGGTTCGGCACCAATGACCATGGAATCAGCTGCTATGATCAGCAGCATGGCACATTCACCCATTATGACCACAATCCATTTGACCCCACATCGGTGGCCAACTCTTCCATCAGGAAGATTTACCAGGACAGCAGGGGGCGCATCTGGATAGGAACCGATGGAGGAGGACTCGATATGTTTAATCCGCAGGACCATTCTTTCAGGCACTTTCAAAACAATCCCGATGATCCTGCATCAATTTCTCACAATTCTGTACGCACCGTATATGAGGACCGGGATGGCAGAATATGGGTCGGCACAAGAAACGGACTGAACCTGCTGCTGGAGGATGAGATCTCCTTCCGGCACTATCTGGAGGATACAGATAAGGAAGATGGCATGCCGCCTTACTTCATCTACTCTGCCATTCACCATGACGCGGATGACAACCTATGGGTGGGGACCTACGGGGGCGGACTTTGCAAACTGGATCCCGAAACCGGCACCTGCATCACTTATCAACACGATCCTGAAGATCCGAATACTCTCTCCGACAACATTGTGTTCTCCATCCACGAAGATCAGATGGGAAGGTTCTGGATCGGTACCAACAGCGGTCTGAACATGTTTTACCCCGCCACCGAATCGTTCAGGCGATTTGGAGTGGGTCAGGGACTTGCCAACGAGGTTATATACGGGATCCTTCCCGATGACAACAACCACATATGGATGAGTACAAACCTGGGGATATGCCAGTTTGACCTGGAGACCTTTGAAGTGAAGAATTTTGACAGAAACGACGGCCTCCAGAGCAATGAATTCAACGGAGGTGCCTACCACAGAGGGAGAAACGGACAACTCTATTTTGGAGGTGTTTATGGTATGAATGTGATCGACCCCAACAATATTGTCCCGGTGAGGAACGTAACACAAGTCACCCTGACGCAGATTGAGGTTCTGGGGAAAGAGGTGCTTATTGCAGGAGTGGACCTTGAAGAGGAATTTGAGGAGCATCCCGGCCGCATTGTTGAGTTTGAGGGAGAGTATTATTCCAGTGAAAATGTCACCTACATGGAAGAGATCGTGCTGGATTACAAGCACAGGTTTTTCTCCATTGAGTTTTCAGCATTAAATAACCTGCAAACCCGCAATCTGCGTTACTCCTACATCATGGAGAACCTTGAGACAGACTGGAACAATGCAGGATTGCGCAACTATGTATCCTATGCCAATATGAAGGCGGGCTCCTATCTTTTAAAGGTGGTGGCCGAAAATGCAGATGGCATGCGAAGTGATCCTCCCATGCTGCTACGAATCATCATTACCCCTCCGTTCTGGTTATCGTGGTGGTTCATTTTACTTGAAGTACTGTTATCCACGGCCATCGCGGT
>JAGLPR010000150.1 GCA_023137255.1 Bacteroidales bacterium
ACATTCTTGTAGTTCGAGTGCATAGCAGGTTGGTCCCTGCGGTTTTTCGGCCTCTCCTGCACCCCCAGTGTAATGCGGTACCTGCCTGGGTAGAGAAATGTGTGGGTGGTCTGCCTGCCCTTGCCAAAAAAGCCATCACCGAAATCCCAGATGTATTTGAAGACATTAAATCCCGGCAGGTAGGTCTCACTGCCATCAAATTCCACCGGGGAGCCGGCTGTGATGGTATCGGAACAGGTAATGACCGCCTGCTCCTTCAGTCTGATGGGCAAGGTCTGGAAAGTTTCCGACACAAGAAATGTATCAAGCTGAATATCAAATACACGCAATTCAAGGTGATAGGTACCCGTATCGGGGAATTCATAGATGATCTCATGTCCGGGAACCTCAAGGGTATCGTTAATCAACCAGGAATACCTGAAAAGATCGGTATTGACCGTATCCAGTTTTCTGTCGCGTATCCTGTATTTGTAATAGGTCTTTTTGATGGCCTCCGCAGAATGAAAATCCGGGATATCTGTGAGGAGCCTGAAAATCTCCTTGGACCGGCTCCTGCGATTGCTGGTGAGGTACCCCTCTTTAAAATTCTCATTGAACCAGATGTGGTAGTCATCTGCCAGGCTATTCAACGGAGCATTCAGTTTGATGGCTTCTAACCACTCTCCATTGATCAGTGCCGTTAAGAACAGATCATAACCTCCCCTGTAGTTGTCACGGCCATCTGTAGAAAAATAGAGCCGTCCCAGGGGGTGAATAAAGGGATAGAGCTCGTTGCCCTCACTGTTGACACGAGGCCCCAGGTTTTCTGGTTTGGTCCACGCCCCTCCCCTGAACTTAGATTGGTAGATATCAAATCCGCCGTGACCCCCCTGGTAGTTGGCTGAAAAATAAAGGGTTCTTCCATCGTACGACAGCGAAGGTGAAAAGAGCCATGCATCCTTCTCATTAAATTCAAATACCTTCTCGTTGACCCACTCTCCATTCTCGTTCCTCTCAGCAAAATAGAGTCCCAGGGGGTCCACAATACTACCGGCACTTGGACGCTGCTGTGAAAAGACCATGGTGTTATAGTCGCCCGAAAAAGAGACAGGTCCTTCGTGTTTCTTACTGACCAGCTCCTGCCTGAACTGCTCAATCTTTCCACCATTCTGCCAGTAAAATATAGTGTAGAGCCTGCGGCCTTCAGAGTCGGTGGGACTGCTGGCTCCCACGCTGGTCGATTCGGTAATGTAAACCAGCCCGTCCTCAAAAGGCACTGCAGCAGCCTCATTGAGTCCCGTGGAGATCCTGGAATGCTTGACCACCTTGTAGTAATCCTGTCCCGATGCCAGTGGCAGCAGGATCATCAGGGAACATATGACAAGAATGGCTCTTTTCATGGTTTAAAAATAGAAAGGATCGTCGGGTATGGTTGAAATGACCGGTCTAAGTTCCCACCGAAGTACCACTTCATGACTCCCCCCCAGGACCTTTCTTACGGGACCTGTATTGATGGTATAGGCATAGCCGATGAGCCATTGCCTGTTCACCTGGAAATTTAACAGAGCTATGGCAAAATTGGGATAATCATAGGCCCCCCCGATAAATACCCTGGAGTCCATTAAACCCACGTTGATGCTCGCCTTGAAAGAGGTATATGCCTGGTTGTAATCGATCCAGATCGAAGGCTTCAGCCGGAACTCCCTGCTGAAGTCAAACAGGTAAGCACCTGTGAGGATAAAACGGTAGTTTTCGAGCTTGGCCTCTCCAATGCTCTGGTCTTCCTTGGGAATGGAGAGCAGTTCGGGTACCGAAAGGCCCACGAAAAGTCTCTCTGTATAGTAGAGGATTCCTGTACCAAAATTGGGGTACCAGCGTTGGTAAACGTCATCCGGAAATGCAGGATCGCCGGGATCCCTCAGTGCTATCTGCGACAGATCGCTGTTCACGCCGTACATGCCTGCCGACAAACCCATAGAGAGCCTGCCGCTTCCAAGGTAGAGCCGGTAAGCATAGGTGGTCATGAAAGAATAGAGGTTCGACACCTCGGGGACGTTGTTGTATGCCACCACTCCTCCAATGGCTACTTTTGAGTTGCCCACGGGGGTGTGGACATTTAGTTGCATATCGCTGGGGCCCAGTTCCCCGTACAGTGCCGAGCGGTAGAGCGAGCTGACACTTATGGCATCCCTGAAACCGGAAAATGCCGGGTTGATGGTGGTCCATGTGAGGTGGTAATTGCTCACAGAGGGGACCAGTGTGTTCTGGGCGGACCCCGACACAACCATCACCAGCAGGAGAGATATGAGCAAATTCCTAAGCATCCTATTCACGAACTACAACCACATAATCTTTAAATTCATACGAGTCTTTCCCGGTTACATCGCCTGATTCATGATCGCGCTGGTACATGATAAAGGTGATCACAAAATAGTAGGTTCCCGAAGGCACCATGTTTCCATTGGTGGCCCTGCCATCCCACACTACCATCTCATCCTCTCTGAGGCCGTTCTTGATCCGGGAGGGATCAATCTCCATCTCTCCCACATTCCTGTGGTTAACTGTTCTCACCGGCTTCCCCAGCGAATTAAAGAAGGTGACCTCGAATTCATCGGCATAGGGCAATCCCTGCATGATGTAGTACTCATTGTCCATATCGCCGTTGGGCGAAAAACCATTGAACCTGTTCACCTCGGTGCGAAGAACAATGGTCACATCACTTGTGGAGAAGCATAGACCCTCGTCCTCCCCGTTGCTTACTGTCCACAGGAATTCATTCTGCTCTCCCATGCCGAGTTCATATGCATAGGTATTGTGCAAAGTATCATTGTCAATGATCCCGCTGCCGGAAGTGAGCTCCCAGAGACCCGATCCTGCCGTGGGCGCATCGGCCTGTAACTGTATGGAATTGACCAGGAAGAGCACAGTATCCTCTCCCGCATAGGCAGGTGCAGGTTGTTCAAAGAAGTAGAGATCGATTGAATCGTATCCGATGCACCCGGTGGTGCTGGCCTTACTCTGGTAGATGGCCAGATAGGGCGGTTCGCCCAGCACGGTGTAAGCTGATTTGTCAGCATCGTTTATGGAGATCTGATACTCATTTTCGGAGACCTCCTCCTCGGAGATCTGCTCAGCTGGTTCGAAGACCCATGTGCCTGTTCCGTTGTCGGGATCATCTATCTTCAAGGTGAGGGTAAAATCACAAACTTTCAGGTTCTCCCTCGCCTCCTGGTCCACCTTGATCTGGGGCTCAGGGGTCCGGAATACCCCAATGGTTACCGCTCCCCCGGTGATATTTCCGGGCGGTGCCGCACAGGCATATGCATCCCCTTCGGGGTAGTACCAAATAGATTCAATCTCATATTGTCGCTCCACATAGGATGCCCCGTCCGAATCGAGCCGGACATCCATGAGGGTATCGACCGGATCGGCCAGCGATGCTCCACCCAGTATAAAGGGACCAATGTCTGATTCTGCACCATGCTTCAATGTAACGAACCACGGATAGGTACCGGGCTCTGCCGGATATCCAGGATTCCCGGCATTCAGATTCAGCATCATATCAAGGTCCACCAGATACCCGCTGCATGAATCAAAATCTGGTACAGTCAATGCTCCGCCGGGCAGCTGCATAACATCCACCTTCATCTGGCCGGAGGTATCCCTGCATGCCCCTATCTCCAGCACCCGGTCAAAATACTGAGTCAACACTCCAGGATTATTAAATGGTCCGGCCACAAACGCCTCCTGGTCAGACCCGGCAACGGGTACAGCATCGGTGGAGTCCTGACCCTCCTGCCAGGTCCTCCAGGTATAGACCGGGGTCACTCCCGATTCACCCCCTTCAGGGGCATAGCCCCGAAGTGCCCTGGTGTCGTTGAAACAGACAGACTGATCAGTATCGATGGCATTGCCTGTGATCTCTGAATGAACCACCAGGTGGAACAGACTGGAAGTATCGAGACACTCACCGCCCGGACCACTGGTCACAATGCGGCGGTACCACCGGTCCGTATCGCTTACTAGTTCCACCGGATCGAGGTAGTCGCGATAGGTCGTCCCGTCAACTACCGGTGCACCCCAATCGGTCTCACCCGGTGCATCCTCCATTTCCACCTTGTACCATGCATATGTCCTCAGAGTAGATTCCCCCCCGGGAGTCTGGCCGATGATGTTCTCAGGCATTAATCTCTGGCACAGCCGGTCGGCCACAGGTGCAATGATGTTGTTGGTGATGGAATCGAGAACAATAATTTTAACTGTACTGCTGGTATCTTTGCAGACCAGTTCCTGGCCGCCCCATCCCACCATCCTCAGGTACCAGGTGGTTGGTCCATCCATGATACCGGGTTGATATCCGGTTTCTACCGAAGGATCGCCAAGGGCCTGGCTCCAGTTGGCCGAATCGGTACTGGAGAGCCATACAAAACTGTAGTTGCCTGTGTAGTCTCCCGCAGGAGAGGTCCCATCCAGGGGGGTAGCTTCAATCCCCTGACAGACTGTCTGGTCAGCCGAGATCACATTGGTTCCGGCGTTGATATAGGGTATGTTCAGTACTTCCACATAAGCACTGGTATCCCTGCAGGCATCGTCGTTCCCCGAGAGTACAATCCTTCGGATGTAGGTGGTCTGGTTTAATGCAGGGGACTGGTAGGATTGTCCTGTGCTGCCGGCCGCAATGGTTCCCATCAACAGCGGATCGTCCGAAGTAAGCCACTGGTAGCGCATATCTGCTGTTTCACCTCCCGAGGGTACCGGTCCACCGATCTCTTCAGGAGCTGTATTGAAGCAAATGGTATCGAAAGGGGTCACCTCGCTAAGGGGTGTAATATCATTACCGGTAATCGGTCCCAGCACCCTCACATGCAGTTCGGTGGAGGTATCCACACATACCCCTGCATAAGCGATCCTTCTGAAATCGGTGGATGTGGTGAGCCC
>JAGLPR010000151.1 GCA_023137255.1 Bacteroidales bacterium
GAGATTCAGGAACTTGAGGCCCGGAACGATTTTAGTAATCCCCGCTACATGGAGCTGCTTATGGAACACTACTACACAGAGCACCTGTTGAGAATGCCGGTGGCGAAGTGGCCCCAGTCGATCAACCTGGCCTTCAGAAACATGAATCCCGAGGTGTATGTATATATGCAGGGACCCAGTGAATTTGGCATGTATGGCAATGCCACCCTTAAGAACTGGGATATCACCAGTGAACTTCCCAAAATCACTGTGCCCACACTGGTCATCGGCGCCGGTCACGATACCATGGATCCGGAACATATGGAGTGGATGTCGGGACAGGTGCAAAATGGACGCTTTCTACTCTGTCCCAACGGGAGCCACCTCTCACAATACGACGATCAGCTTACCTATTTTAAAGGTGTGGTGAAATTTATTAAAGATGTTGATGCGGATGCCTTTTAAATGACATTGTTGTGAAGGAGTAATATATCATGAATTTCCCCAAACGCCTTGTTTTTTTACTGGCAGCCCTGTGGATCTCATCATCCCTTATTGCCCAGACCGATTATATGCAACAATGGCCCCAGTTCAGGGGACCCTTTGCCTCCGGGATTGTCGAATCGGACCAACTGCCCGACCACTGGGACATCAACACAGGCGAGAACATCCGGTGGAAGATGAAGATACCGGGACTGGGGCACTCCAGTCCGGTGATCTGGGAAGATAAGCTATTTGTGACCACTGCCATCAGCGGTAGTGGCAGCGACTCCCTGAAGGTGGGCCTCTATGGCGATATCGACGAAGTGGGGGACCGGTCGGTGCACGAATTCCGGGTCTACTGTATCGATAAAAAGAGTGGAGAGGTGTTGTGGGAGCAGCTGGCCCACAGGGGGATTCCACGGACCGAGAGGCATACCAAATCCTCCCATGCCAATCCCACTCCGGCCACCGATGGCAAATATGTGGTGGCTTTTTTCGGATCGGAGGGCTTGTACTGTTACGACTTTGAGGGCAAGCTGGTCTGGAAAAAGGATTTTGGCAGAATGAATGCGGGCCCCTATACCGATCCAGATGTGGAGTGGGGCTTCGCCAGTTCGCCCATCATCCATGAGAACAGGGTCATTGTGCAGAGCGATATTGTGGGGGACGGATTCCTGGTTTCACTGGATCTTAATACCGGGAAAGAGATTTGGAGGACACCCCGGGAAGATGTCGCCACCTGGTCCACTCCCAACTTTTACAACCAGGAGGGTCACCGGCAGATTGTGGTCAATGGATACAGCCATATAGGAGGATATGACTTTGATACTGGCGAGGAGCTCTGGAAATTGAGCAACAGTGGAGATGCACCTGTACCTACACCGGTTTTTGCGCATGGACTCATCTACATCCATGGTTCCCACGGACGTTATCAACCCATTTTTGCCATCAGACCCGGGGCAGAAGGCGATATTACCCTGGATAAATCGAAAGACAGCACCACCAATGAATTTATTGTATGGAGCATCAAGCGTGGAGCGGCCTACATGCCTACCAACCTAATCTACGGAGATTATCTCTATAACCTTAGAATGAATGGCAACATCACCTGTTTTGAAGCCTTAACCGGAGAGGTGGTCTATAAAGAACGGATCCCTGAGGCCATGGGCATCACAGCCTCGGGTGTTGCTTCCAACGGTAAACTTTACTATTCAACAGAACAGGGAGATGTGGTGGTGGTAGCTGCCGGCCCGGAATTTAGGATCATTTCCAGGAATCCCATGGAGGACCTGATCATGGCTTCCCCAGCCATATCAGGGGATATGATCTACTTCAGAACCCAGCACTACCTGGTGGCCGTGGGTGGTGACTAGTTAAACCAGTAGGAGAGTTTCAGCACGATTCCACGGTTCTTGGTAACCAGTCCGGTGGGGTAGGCATTCTCGGTATATACAATGTAAAGATCGGATACCGGGGCGAAGCGCCACTGGAACCTCATGTTCACATTCACATTGTCGATCTGGTTGTTGTACTGCACAAAGGTGGTGAAGAACAGTGTCTCGGTAAAGGTGATATCGAGTCGGGGGCCCACCAGGATCAGGTCCATGCTGGTGTAGGGTTCCGGCAGCAGGATCCGGTTGAATGAAGTGGCCAGTGATATGCTGCCATAGGGTTGAACCCTGTAGTTCAGTTCGGTTTCAATGGCTGCCCTGGTCCCGCCGAAAAA
>JAGLPR010000152.1 GCA_023137255.1 Bacteroidales bacterium
TGAATAGCTCAGATCAATTTCCCGGTCGGTAAGGGAGAGGTCGGGTTCAAAGAAGAAGTCCGCTTCCACCTTGGGACCGTGGTAGACCACCCTGTCGGTCATGGTATAGAACTTATAGCCCACCGAGGGGTTGGTCTGGTGGTATCCGGTACGCCGAACAAAACCCATTTCGGCCAGGTAGTTGCCGCCTACAAAAGCCTGGGTCCATCCGGCGGAGAACTCCTCTTTGTCATAATTAATCATCCCTGCGGTGGCAAAGCGGTTGCCTTCCGGACCCGGATTGAACGACTGGTGGTAAAATACCTTACCGGTCCAGTTGTTGTCGGCGCTGGCAAAGTTAAATTCGGTTCCGGCCACACGGTTAAAATCATAGGCATTGTAGGCAGTATCTTCGGGGGTGGCAATCACCTGTTTGTTGGTCATAAAGACTCCCACGTTGGAGCGGCTAAGCACCTTTCGCTGCAAGACAGCCACACTGAAATTGTCGGCCGAATTCAGATCCCTGACTGCTGTCTGCATGTTCATCAGGCCTATTCGCCAGTTTTCGCCTGCGTTTCCGCTGAGCCTGGCTCCTGCAATCACCGGGGAGTTCAGCCCGATTCTTCGGGAGAAGAAGGGCCTAAGCTGCTCTGTGCCCAGGTTGGCAAACAGGTCGCTGTTCTCCAGGAAGAACTTCCTTTGTTCAGGGAAAAACAGTTCAAACCGGTCCAGGTTTAACTGTTGCCGGTCCACTTCCACCTGAGAATAGTCGGGATTGATGGTCACATCCAGGTTCATGGAGGTGGAGAGAATCACCTTGGCATCCAGTCCCGCGTTCCCTTTGAAATCGATGGGATCGCCTGCTTCTGTTTCATGGGTTGCCTGTCCCGATACATAAGGAATCAATGAAGCCCTTACCCCCGATTCCGGAGGAGCACTCTCCCAGGCCAGGGTACCTGTGAAGGCGAGGGTGGCAGAGGCAAACTGCCTGGGAACAGGGGCCCAGGCCGATTTTTCATTGGTCTTCAAATCAAGGCGACTGAAGTTGATCCCCCATTCGGTATCTCCCTCCCGGTAACGGATGGTCCTGAAAGGGATCCTGAATTCAGCGATCCAGTAATCCTCGTGGTTCTGCACTGCAGAGTACCATTTGCCATCCCACTCGTTGGCTACTTTTCCTCCGTTGGCCTGCATTCCGTCCCATTGACCTCCCACGGAGTTTACCCCGAAGGCAAAACCATTGGTCTGGTCATTGTAAGTATCAATAGCAGCAAAAAAGTTATCGTTCTTCATGAAGTTCCAGTCCCTCCGGTACGATTCAGCGGGCCGCTTTCCGGGAGTGGGATCGTAGCAGATGATCCCCATGTAGATATTGGCATCATCGTAGGCCACCATCACTTCGGTCTGGGCTAAGGCATAGCCTGTATCGATGGGAGTGATCCTATGAAATGGGGTGGTTCGTTCGGCACGGGACCAGATCCCTTCATCCAGGTTCCCGTCAATGATCACAGGCTGGTCTGTCTTTAGCGCCTGAAGCCTGTAACCGGCACGGTTCACAGCTGTGTTCTGACCCTCAATGGTTTGGAAAATGGCAAAAAGGCTGAATAGGATGACAGAGATTCTGGCTTTCATCATGGGAGGCTGAATATGCTGACAGAAGTAGGTCAGGAAATCAAACCGCTAAGATAATCAAGAAACTGAAACAGGACTTTCTGGTTGGCTTCAAAATAGTCTGTTTCGGAGAGGATCTCTACGGCCGGTTGTATGTGGGATCCCTCCACCAGTTCGTCCCCGCAGTGATCGACCATGGCTTTCACCGATTCCGGGGTCACTTCCAGGTGAAACTGAAGGGCCATTACATTGTGGTCGAATATAAAACCCTGGTTGGGGAATAGCTGTGAACTGGCAATCCGCATGGCTCCCTGTGGAATATTGAAAGTATCGCCGTGCCAGTGGAACACCTTGCGGGTCACCGGCAGCTCTTTGAAGATCCTGAATTCACCCAGGGAGGGAAGAAACTGCAGGTTGTACCAGCCGATCTCCTTTTCCGGTCCCGGGTATACCTCTTCGCCAAGAGCCGCTGCAACGATCTGGGCTCCCAGACAAATACCAAGCACAGGTTTGCCCGAACGGATGAATTCCCCCACCCATTCAATCTCCTCTTGCATCCAGGGATGTATGTGAAAATCAAATACATTCATGGGTCCCCCCATAATGATCAGCAGTTCCACCTCTGATGCATCGGGCAGAGGATCTTTCTCATAGAAACGGGTGTACTCAAGGTGGTGTCCTTTCTTCCCGATCCAGTCAGCTATGACTCCCGGTCCCTCGTAGGGCACATGCATAAAGCAACGGATTCTCTTTTTTTTAACCATCGTAGTTTTCTTTGGTGAAACGGCAGAGGAGCTCACGCACCAGGTCCACACTCTCGATGTAGTAAGAAGCTTTGGTAGCTTTGGTGCCCACCTTGATGGTATAAGCATCCTCAGGCATTGCTTCAAAGGTATACTCATCGGTCCAGTCATCTCCCACAGCCAAAATGAAATCGTGGCCCCCTTCGCCCAGTTTAATGGAGGCAGCCCGCCCTTTATTTATTCCGGAATACTTAATCTCCAGCACCTTGTCCCCATTCATGATCTCCAGGTTCAGGTTGGAGGTCAGGGTTCGCAGTTCATCTTTCAGCTCCCAGGCACGCTGTAGTCCAAGATCGGGGTCGGATTTGCGATAGTGCCAGACCAGTGAGAAATTCTTATACTCGATAAACGATCTGGGGGTCCGGTCCACATAATATTCAAGCATCGGCTCCACCGACTCCCTCCACTCATTGTCGATCTGTTCCATCATGTGCCACTCTTCCCCGGGTTCACGGAACCAGACTCCATGCTCGGCCACAAAATGGATGTTCCATGCCGGGTCAAACCACCTGCTCAGGGTCTCCTTATCCCTGCCACTGATGATCACTATGGTGTTATTCTGGTCCCCGGAAAGCCTTTTCAGAATGTCATAGAGGTTTTCATCCGGTCTGGCGTCTTCGGGATCCTTCTTGAACCAGGCGAGGGTGCCGTCATAATCGAGGAAGAGGATCCGCTGTTTGGTTGCTTTGTACCTGTCAACCACCTGGCGCATGCGGGTGATGTTAATCTTCCGGGTCAGGGTAAACTCCTGGATCTCTTTTACTCCTTCCAGGCTGTTGATAAACTCACTGGCCCAACGTTCTATATTGTAACGCTGGAGGCGCATCATCATCACCTTGTTCCTGCGAATCTGCTCCTCTTCGGGCATTTCAACAGCTTCCCTGATCGCCTCAGAGATGGCATCCAGGTCGTTGGGATTGACCAGTATTGCTTCATGCATCTCTTTGGAGGCACCGGCCAGTTCACTGAGGATCAATACCCCGGTTCCATCGTGCCTGGAAGCCACGAACTCTTTGGATACCAGGTTCATGCCATCCCTTAATGGCAAGATCAGGGCGATATCGGAGAGGGAGTAGAGGTCTATCCTTTCATCCATGGTGAAGGTCTGGTTCAGGTACCTTACCGGGGTCCAGGTGATCGTCCCGTAATTGCCATTGATTCGTCCCACCAGCTCATCTACCTTGCTTTTGAGGTTGAAGAACGATTCGCTGGTCTCGCCCGACGGAATCGCCTGGACAATCATGCTGACCTTCTCCTGGTATTCGGGGTAGGTCTGCAGGAACCTTTCAAATGCCCTGATTCGTTGAGGGATCCCCTTGGTGTAGTCCAGCTTATCGATGGAGATAATCAGTTTATCCAGCTGCCCCGATTCTTTAAACAACTTCATCTCCTCCTGGATCACCGAGGGTCTTGGATGTTCACTGTGGATCTCCAGGGCCTTGTTGCGGAACATCTCATAATTGATCCCCTTGGGAAACACATCCACCTTCAGTGTTCGCTCCCCGATGGAGATTCTGTTGAAAAATGAATCGACCCCCATCAACCTTCTCACCGAACTCATAAAGTGCCTCACATAATCATAGGTTTGGAATCCGATCAGGTCGGCCCCGAGCATGCCCTCAATGATTTCGAGTCTCCAGGGAAGCAGGCGGAAGATTTCAAAGGAAGGGAAGGGAACGTGGCTGAACAGTCCGATGGAGACACCCGGTTTCTTCTCCCTGACCATCTGGGGAAGCAGGAGCAGATGGAAATCGTGGATCCATAGTATATCACCGTCGCTAATGAATTCCAGGATTTTGGCTGCATAGAGCCTGTTGATTTTCACATAGGCTTTCCAGGAGACTTCGCTGTAGGTGACATTTTCGGTGAAGTAGTGAAACAGAGGCCAGAGGGTGTTTCGCGAGAAACCATGAAGGTGCAGGTTCCTGTCGCGGGCCCTTGGAAAGACCGGGACACATTGAAAGTGCTTCAGTTCAGCCTCCATGCTGCTGACCTCTTCCGGGGTGAAATCGTGGTTCTCGAAACCGGTGAGGCCCACCCACACCGGTTCAAAGTCGCTGTAGAAGTTCTGAAGTCCCGCAATGGTTTGTTCCTCTGATTTCTCAATCAGATATTTATCATCCTGCCATGTTATGTGTACCGGGAGTAAATTGGAAGCGAGAATGAGACGTTTCATAATTGTAGTTTTTACACCGATGATTTGAAAGCTTCTATAAATTTAGATACCTTGATGCTCATTACAAAATATATAATTTCAACAACATGCCATTTCAACCCAAGTTCGATGCAGTGATTTTCGACCTCGACGGCGTAATTACCAAAACAGCCCTGGTACACGCTTCTTCGTGGAAAAAGATGTTTGATGACTACATGAGAACCCGGGAAGAGCGGTTTGGGGAGGCGTTTGTGGAGTTCACTCATGCGGGCGATTACCTGCCCTATGTGGATGGCAAGCCGCGATACAAGGGGGTGGCTTCTTTCCTGGAGTCAAGGAACATTGATATTCCATTTGGGGATCCGTCGGACGACCCGGGCTTGGAGACTGTGTGCGGACTGGGAAACAGGAAGAACATTATGTTTAACCAGGTCCTTGACGAGGACGGGGTAGAGGTGTATGAATCTTCCGTGGAGATGCTCAAAGGGCTGAAAGAAGCCGGTGTCCGCATCGGGGTCGCTTCGTCCAGTAAGAACTGCAAGCAGGTGCTGGAGACAGCCGGACTGCTCGATTATTTCGAGACCCGGGTAGACGGGGTGGTGTCGGCCGAGATCGGGTTGCAAGGAAAACCTGAGCCCGATATTTTTACTACTGCCTGCGACAATCTGGGAGTTGAATATCACAGATCGGTGGTGGTGGAGGATGCAGTATCGGGAGTGCAGGCAGGAAGAAAGGGGAATTTCGGGCTTACACTGGGTCTGGCCAGGGAAGATAATATCAAAGAGTTATACGTGGGTGGTGCAGACATCGTGGTGGAGGACCTGGGAGATATTGGACTGGATGGGATCAATGCCTGGTTCGAAAAGGGGATGGATCGGGATGGCTGGTTGCTGAATTACTATGATTATGACCAAGGCATGGAACGTTCCAGGGAGGCGCTCCTGGCTGTGGGCAATGGCTATTTCGGAACCAGGGGAGCCCTGGAGGAGAGCAGTGCCAACAAGGTAAATTACCCCGGTACTTATGTCACGGGTCTGTTTAACCGGCTGGTATCGAAAGTGGGTGACAGAGATATTGAAAATGAGGATTTTGTAAATATAATCAACTGGCTTCCGCTTACGTTTCGAATTGAGAACGGACCGTGGTTTGAGGTAGCCCCGGAGCCCTCTTTTGCCATCAGGAGCATCCAACGCACCCTTGATCTCCGATCAGGAGAACTAAGGCGGGAGATGCTGGTGGAGGACCCGGAGGGAAGGATGACCCGGGTGGTTTCTTCGCGGTTTGCCGGAATGGCAGATCCACATCGTGCGGGTCTGAGATACGCTGTGACGCCTCTGAATTACAGTGGCAGTATTGAGATCAGGTCCGGATTGTCGGGCAATCACAAGAATGCCGGTGTGGAGCGGTACAATTCACTGAACCAGCAGCAGCTCGAACCGGTGACTGAATTATCTTCGGGCCATATGGCCCAACTGGTGGTTAAAACAACCCGGTCAGATATCCTGATTGCCGCAGGCTGCTCCTGCACCATCAGCGTGAATGCGTCATCAGAGACAAGTTCCGGTGATGGATGGATTCACCAGGAGTATGCTTTTGACGCAGAGAAGCAGCAGGAGGTGGTGCTGGAGAAACTGGTCTCCATCTATACCTCGAGGGACCCAGGAGTGGAAGATCCCCTGGAAGAGTCCCGTTCCACCCTGGAAACACTCTCCTCCTATGAGGATGAATTGAATTTGTCGGCTGGCAGGTGGAAGGAGCTGTGGGAGAGGATGGATATCCGGATTTCGGGCGATCGCGAGGCACAGAAGCTGGTCAGGCTGCACCTTTATCACATGATGGTTTCCGCTTCACCTCACCATGCCGGACTCGATTCCGGGATTCCTCCGCGCGGACTTCACGGCGAGGCATACAGGGGACACATTTTCTGGGATGAACTTTACATTCTGCCACTCTTCAATCTCCATTTTCCAGAGGTGGTGAAATCGGTGCTGATGTACAGGTACCGGCGTCTGGATGCAGCCAGGGCTTATGCAAGGGAGTATGGATATGAGGGAGCCATGTTTCCCTGGCAGAGTGGAAGCGACGGACGGGAGGAGACCCAGGTCATCCACCTGAATCCCCTTTCGGGCGAGTGGGGGGATGACTACAGTTCACTGCAAAGGCACATCTCCCTGGCCATCGCTTACAACATATGGAACTACTATCATACCACGGCTGACCTCGATTTCATGGAGCAATATGGTGCTGAATTGCTGCTTGATATCTGTAAATTCTGGGTCAGCAAATCGAAGTCCGGGCCACAGGGCCGATATGACATCGACAAGGTGATGGGTCCCGATGAGTTCCATGAAACATTGCCCGGGTCGGGAGTGGGTGGAGTGACCAATAATGCATACAGCAACATCATGGTGAGCTGGATGATGGATAAGGCGTTCAGGGTTTTGGAAGCCATTGGTAAGGAGCACCGGCAAAGGATCCTGAAGGAGCTGTCGGTTTCAGAAGGTGCACTCGAACAGTGGGGTCGGGTTATGCACGGACTGGCACTCAATGTTTCGGACTCCGGGGTTATTGAACAGTTCAGGGGTTATTTTGGACTGGAAGAGCTGGACTGGGGCCACTATCGGGATAAGTATGAAGATATACACCGCCTCGACAGGATACTGAAGGCTGAAGGCAAATCGCCTGATGACTATAAACTTGCCAAACAGGCCGATTTGTTGATGAGTTTTTACAACCTGGGTAAGGAAGAGGTCCGGACCCTGGTTGAAGGAATGGGATATCCTCTTCCTGAAGATTTTTCAGAGCAGAATTTTAACTATTACATCGGGCGAACTTCTCACGGTTCGACCCTTAGCAGGCTGGTGCATGCCAGGCTGGCCTGGGAGATGAAGATGTTCGATACGGGCTGGGAGCTCTACATGGATGCTCTAAGAAGCGACCTGGTGGATATCCAAGGAGGGACCACCGGTGAGGGGGTTCATTGCGGTGTGATGGCAGGTACGGTTTATGATGTAATGGCCACCTATGCAGGACTGGATCTGAGCGGAGATGTACCCTCACTACAGCCTGTACTTCCACCTCACTGGAAGGGACTGGAATTCCGGTTCACCTTCAGAGGTACGGAGTTTACTTTATCCATTACTGGTGAAAAAATTCAGATTCAGGGAAAAAACATGGATCAGGAGAAGATAAAAGTTCATCTTTGCGGGGAAGAAATTGAACTGATGCGGGACAAGGTTTCCGTAAAAACCTTAAATTAGATAAAAGCACTTTCAATGTTAGGAGATGTTCTGTTGATCAATGATATGCATAAGGAGGCTGCCCAGGCCATCTGTGAAAAGGTAGTAGCCGACAGGGAAACCAGAGAGGACAGGTACCGTTATGTGGTGGGAGTATCGGGCGAATCGGGTTCAGGAAAATCCGAACTGGCTCATACCCTGGCGAAGTGTCTAAAGGAGAAAAATATCCGGGTGAAAGTGATCCATACGGATAACTACTACAGAATCCAGCCCCTTCTCAGGGAGGAGTGGCGCAGGAACAAGGGATTTGATATGATCGGGATCGATGAGTATGATTGGGTCAAGATCCGGAAAGCACTCCGCGACTTCAGGGAGGAGCAGGAGTGTGTGCTCCCCTGTATTGACCTGATTCCCGAGCAGGTCGATAAGCTGATTAC
>JAGLPR010000153.1 GCA_023137255.1 Bacteroidales bacterium
GCATCCTGGAGCGTGAGCACCTGGCTGTGAGTTCGCTGAAGCCACAGGCCAACCTGGTGGTTGATAAATCGTACCAGGTGGTAACCATGGAACAGCATCTGAAGGGTGCATGACTTTTAAATATGGGATTGCCAAAAATATTGTATGTGGACGACGAAGTGATTAACCTGGAACTTCTTCAGCTTACATTTATGAATGAATTCACGATAGTCACGGCCGAATCGGCCCGGGAGGGGTTGAAACTTCTTGCATTAAATCCGGACATCAATGTGATTATTTCTGACCTTAAAATGCCGGTCATGAACGGACTCGATTTCATTAAGGAGGTCAAACGGAACAACCAGGAGAAGGTCTGTATGTTACTGACCGGTTTCATGGAATCTGAAATTATGCTGGAGGGATTTAATAAAGAGCTGATATTCAGGTACTTGATGAAACCCTGGAACAAGGATGAACTGGAAAAGACCATCCAGGAGGCGCTACTGCGCTAATTTTTTGGAAGGATCACATCAAATACCACATTATCCCCCTCATTCCTGGCCTCGATCCATCCATGGTGTTCGCTGACTATCATATAGCTGATGGCCATTCCAAGCCCCTTCCCTTTGCCATAATCCTTCAATGTAAAGAAAGGATCAAAAATCTTCCCGATCTTATCCTTCGGGATGGCCGGTCCGTTATTCCTGATGGAGATACAGGTGGCTTCTGTTTTATCTCTCCTGGTTTCAAAGGCAGTGATATGGATTCTCCGTTGTTTCTTCTCCTTCATCTCCTCAATGGCTTCGATGGCATTCATCAGGATATTGATAAATACTTGCTGAAGCTGCTCTTCGTAGCAGTGAATAATAAAACGGTGGGGAATGTCTTTGGATATGGAAATATGGTAGGGTAATTTCTTTTCCACAGTGAGCATTACGGCATAGAGCAGCTGCTCCAGGTTATGATCCCTCTTTACCGCCTTACCGGGATTGGCAAAAAACTTCAGGCTGGTAATGATATCTGATGCACGCTGAACGCCTTCCATGGAGTTCCCCATGATTTTATCCATCTGTTCCTGTATGTTCTTTTTTTCCGGGATAAGCTCCCCTTCCAGTTTCTGGTACTCAAGTTTGAGGGTATTGAGGGCATGTAGTCCTCCCGAGATGAAATTCAGAGGATTATTGATCTCATGTGCAATGCCGGTGGTCAGGATTCCCAGGGAGGCCATTTTTTCGGCCTGGATCAGCTCGTCTTGCTGCCTGAGCATGATCTGTTGATAATTGTAAATTTTGGCAAAAAGCAGTCCCAGGGCCAGGTTTACAAAGAGATAGATAACCACCGGTATCAGGTTGTAGTAAAACCGGTTTTCGAGGATGAAAGGGATGATTCTTTCACTTCCATCACTCAGAAATATAAGATAGTCGTCAATAAAGAGAGCCATCAGGAAATAGACCACCAAGGTAATGATCAGTGCCACCCGGTGACGGGAGGTATGAAGGATAAACTGCGGGATCAAAGAGATTGCAATGGGGACATAAGGGAACCAGAAATAGAACTCATCGCTGGTCAGTCCAGCAAGGGGTGGAAGAATGATCAGTATGAAGGGAATCAGAGTTAGCATCAGGACCCTGGCCAGCGTAAATAACCTGATCCTGATCAGCCAGATGATGACAAGGGAGAGCAGGATAATCGAATGATACCTGTAGGAGACAGGCACCAGCTCTTCAGCCTGTGCATGCAAGAGGACCACGATGGCCCCGAACAGGACGATCATGAAATAACTGATGAACAGAAGGGAGATCACCTCCCTTTCGCGGTCAAACCTGTATCCAAAGGTCATTTTCTCTATGAAAGTCTGATTCATCTGATTCCTTGGTGGTTTTATCTTCCGATTCTATAGGAGAGCTTCATCATCAGGACGTTGGTGGGATGTGCATCCCACATGTCCATGAAGTCGTCTCCAAAATGAAAATAGCCCCAAGGGTCATATCCTGAACGGGTTTGCGACCACACCAGGTAGAGGTAGGAACCGGATCGGTACTCCCATCGAAATACCAGGTTGGACAGAAACTCCTTTACATTGAAATCGGGATCCCCAAATCCATAGCTAAGACCAGATCCGGTTTCGGTAACACTGTATGAGCTGAAGGCATCGTCATAGGTGATTTCATCAGCTCCATAAGTATAGAACCGGTCGGTAAAATTTTCTCCATGGGAGTCGGTGATGTATTTGAATTCACTGTAGTCGCCCGAGGCAATAAACGGTTGTCCCCAGAACTGGATGGTTAGTTCAGGGCTAAGGATCAGGTCAAGTCGCAGCGACATGCTGAAGGTCTTCTGATCAATGCTGCCGAAAATATAGCGCTCATCGTTTGTAAAATGTTTCTGGGATACATACTGCAGCTGACTTTTCCTGACACTGAATTCCGGATAGAGTGACAGACTCAGATTGTTGATGGGTTTGTAGGTAACATCGAAATCGATTCCGTACATGGTGGATGATTCTTCATTTCCCACATGAAGAGAGCCATCCACTTCAAACGAGAGCTTCTTTCTCGAGTTTGTGGAAACGGACAGCATGGCACTGTTTCCTCCCGGAATGATCATGGAGGGTCCCCCTCTGAGCTCACTGTTCCGGATCATATCTGTATCCACATCCCAGTAGAACATAGCGTTCCAGAGATTCTTGAATTGTGCAAACCCATTGATATTGAAACCACTCAATTGGTGAGTGCCTCCAAAGTCCCAAAGGTTGTACTGGTTCATGCTTATCCGGGCGCTCCGGAAAATGCTGAACGGTTCGTTAAAACTGTATCCGGCCCACAATACCTGAAGCGCCTCATCGGTGGAGCTCAGGAATCCCATGTCATTCAGTTCAAGTCCGGGCGAATTGAGGTTCACAAAACCTCCAAAATTGAACCGGCCACTGGTTTTCCTAAATGAGAGATTTGCGCCATAGCCTGACAGTGAGGTACGGGTAGAGTCGAGGGAGAGGTGCTCAGCATCGGGGCGCTGAAAAAAGTGAACCGGCGATTGCTGGGTCCTGATAAGTGCCTCTTCAGAACCGTTTACCTGGCTTCCATAGGCAGATAATGAGATGCTGTAGCTGCGATCTGCAAAATACTGCTGAAAATCGACTCCGGCTGAAAGTGCTGATGTGTGGAGATAATCCAGGTGTTCTTCATCGGTAAACCGTTTGGTGGAAGTGACCATCCCTCCCAGGATCGTGTTTCCTTTGTTGAACTCTTTGGATACTGTGCCTGCAAAATAATTGGTGAGCGGTTCAACAGTTTCGGAACGTTCCTGGCCATTTTTAATTACGGCTGTCTCTTTTGCGGTGACGCTCTCCATGATTCCCACAGAGAGTCCGTT
>JAGLPR010000154.1 GCA_023137255.1 Bacteroidales bacterium
CAATAAAGAAGGGCCTTTTTTCTTCGAAGAAGGTCTCAAATGCAGTCAGGTTTACCTGTGACGGATCGGCTTCCACCTGCCCGAAATCGGGATTGACCGTCATATCCAGTGTGAAATTGTTGGTGATCCCGATCTTGGCATCTACTCCCCCGTTGAGGTGGTGCTTGGTACCATCGACCCTGTAAGGGTTTTCCGGTTCCTTCTCGAACCACTCGCTGCCAGCTACCAGGTAAGGGGTGATCTCTGCCTGCTTTTTCGGGTCGATATCCTGGAGCCCGTTGATTTCTCCAAACAGATGCACAAATCCCGGGGCCTCTTTTGAAACAGGTTGCCAGAAATCGGTCTCATTGTTGCGGTAGATCTCCCTGGCAACCTGTAATCCCCAGGTACCCCCGCCGTTTTTGTCAAAACGAAGCTGGGTAAAAGGGATCTTGACTTCTGCTGTCCATCCCTGGTCGTCTACCTGGGTCTTTGCCCACCAGACAGCATCCCAGGTCATGTCTTCACTGCTTCCGTCATTGGTCATGTAGAAGTCCGCTTTGGATCCGGCTACGCTGATTACAAAAGTAAAACCGGTCTGCAGGTCATGGTAGCTGTCAAACAGAAAAGCCACCATGTCCCCGTCGATCTCATCCCTTCGGGTAAGCCGGCTTACAATGCTGTCGGGGGCGGTATCGAATGCACGGACTCCCACATAGATGTGATCCTTGTCATACATTATCTTGAATTGGGTCTCCTGAGTGGAAGGCCTGTCATCATAAGGCTCATACATCTGGAAATCACCTTCCCATGGAACGGCGTTCCAGGCCTTATCGTTCAGCCAGCCATCAATTTCTGGTGGGGTCTGAACTTCGGCAGTGGTATAAGTTTTTTTGGAATAGACAGTATCCTGTTTCGAAAAAGAGGGCACAAAAAAACCACTAAGCACAATTAACATCAAAAGTCTTCTCATCGAATCTATGTTAATGGCTTAAGTGGTGATGTAAACTTACACAAATTCCACAAAAATCAAAATGTAATTTTATCGGGTCGGGATGACCGACATTCCCAGGATGGTTACCTGTTCCACCAGGTACTGGCCGTCGTCAGGCAATGCCTGGATGGCCCTGACCACCTCCATGCCCTTCACAACCTTTCCGAATGTTGCAAATCCTTGCCCGTCAGGATTCCGGATGCCGCCAAAATCAAGTGAGGGCTGGTCGCCAATGCAGATGAAAAACTCGGTGGAAGCAGTGCCGGGTTCATTGCGGGCCATGGAGATTACTCCGTCGGTATGCAGTATTCCTGATACCCTGGTGGTTTCATGGATGATGGGAGGAATGGCATCCACAATGTCATCCTCATACAGCCCCCCCTGGATCACCTCGATCTTCACATCGTTATGGGGCTGATTATCCATTCGGAGCACCCTGTAGAAGACACTGTTTGTATAGGTGCCCTTCTCTAGATGGTTGAGAAAGTTGCTTGTTGTGACCGGGGCCATATGGGGGTACACCTCCACCACCATATTACCCATATCGGTGCTGATTGTGACCAGTGTAGCGGGGGAACGGTCACATGAGCCCGTCCCCGCCAGCAGGATCACCAGACCGAGAATGGCCGGTCTACACCAGTTTGTGTTTCTGAACAAATTCATTGAGAACACCCTCCAGGTTGGGTTCACCAATCTCCTGCAGATCATAGTAGACCCTGGTATTTGGTTTCTTAATGTCAATTAGACGGTTCAGATCAATGGGAGTACCAATGATCACCGAGTCACAATCGGAATTGTTGATGGTGGTTTCAAGGTCTTTGAGCTGCTCCTGGCCATAACCCATGGCGGGAAGCAGGGTCCCGATCTGTGGATAGATTTCAAAGGTTTCAGTCAGTTTCCCAACCGTAAAGGGTCTTGGATCCACCAGTGAGGCAGCTCCGTATTTGCGGGCGGCAACCACCCCGGCTCCCAGTTTCATCTCTCCGTGTGTGAGGGTGGGACCATCTTCCACTACCAGCACCCTCTTTCCCCTGATGACATCCGGGTCGTCTACTCTGATGGGCGAGGCACCATCAATGACGGTAGCGGAAGGATTCACTTTTTCAATGCTCTCCCTGACTACCTGGATCCCTTCCGGGGGGGCACTATCCATCTTATTGATTACTATCACATCGGAGATTCTCAATACCACTTCTCCGGGGTAGTAACTCAATTCATGACCGGCCCGGTGAGGGTCGGCAACACCTATGGTAAGGTCCGGTTTATAGAACGGAAAATCGTTGTTTCCACCATCCCAAAGTATCACATCACAGCCGTCGGGATCCTCTTCTGCTGCACGCAGGATCGCTTCATAATCGACTCCTGCATAGATTACATTTCCTCTGACCACATGCGGCTCATACTCTTCCATCTCTTCAATGGTGCATTTGTGGTGGTTGAGGTCCTCAATGGTGGCGAACCGTTGTACCTTCTGTGCCATCAGGTCGCCATAGGGCATGGGATGCCTGATGGCCACCACCTTCAATCCTTGTTCCATTAAAAGCTCAATTACCCGCCTGGAGGTTTGACTTTTCCCACAGCCGGTTCTGACAGCACAGACAGCGATCACCGGTTTTTTACTCGGAATCATGGTGTTTTTGGTCCCGAGCAGTGTGAAGTTAGCTCCGGCGGCGTTTACCACAGCACTGATGGCCATTACTTTCTCGTAGCGGAGGTCACTGTACGAAAAAACACAGGTAAGGACCTGCAACTCCTCGATCAGCCTGGGAAGCTGGTCCTCTGAGAAGATGGGGATTCCATTGGGATAGAGCGATCCTGCCAGTCCGGCAGGATACTTCCTGCCATCGATGTCAGGAATCTGTGCAGCGGTGAAAGCCACCACATTGTACTCTTCATTGTCCCTGAAATAGGTGTTAAAATTGTGAAAATCCCTTCCGGCAGCGCCAATAATAATGATGTTTTTCCTGGTCATTTGTTGTGTAGTTTTGTGTTCGAACTCATAAATGTAGAGGAATATTTGTACTGCAAAACTGAATATGCTGTACAATAGTCCAATGTCGGCCTATCAATAGAACAACTTCGATATAAAAGCGTAATATAATAGATAGGGTTTTTCGAATAATTTTACCGAAATTCGAAAATAGATTCAATCAGAGGTGAATTTTCTTGCACATACATATCTTTCAGGAGGCAATGAGGAGATCATTGTAGGGAATTTCATGGGCGATTACGTGAAGGGGAAAAACTATCTCCTCTTTCCTGAGCAAGTGAAAAAAGGAATCCTGATCCACCGCGATATCGATTCCTTTACCGATATGCACGAAGTTACCAGGCGAAGTAAACAGAGGCTCGCCTCCAGGTATCATAAATATGCGGGGATCATCATCGATATATTTTACGATCATTTCCTCGCTTCGCTTTGGGACAGCTATTCAACTTTGCCACTCAACGATTTTGTGAACCGGACCTATGATTTGTTGAAGAGAAACTATAAAGTGTTGCCCGACGCCATCAAAAGGTGGTTTCCCACCTTCCTGGAGAATAACTGGATGATGGCTTATACCAATGTGGAGGGTATTGAGCTGGTACTCGAACGAATGTCGGCCAATACCTCTTTGCCCGATCATTCTGCATTTGCAGTGGAAGTTCTGAGGGATCAGTACTCCTTGTTCATGGATGATTTCCTGGAATTTTTCCCAATGATCGTCCAATTCCTGGAAGAGAAGTACGAGATTGATATCTCCGTGGAGAGAGACAACTATCCGGAGAGTTAGGCGTACTGCTTGTTTTCGGGGGTTAGTATGTGCCCGGGCAACTTATCGACTTTCAGCAATTTTTTGTACTCCTGCTCATAGAAAAATTCAGTTGCACCAAAGGCCGGAACCAGGTCGTCGAGCCATTGCGCTTGCTCATCGTATGCAGCGAAGAAGGGTTTGCCTACCCATTTTGGATCGCGGCCCTGAAGGAACTCAAGCACAAACACTTTTTCACCCTTTACCTCTGTGATACCGACTATCCTGACTTTCCCGGGTCCTGCCGACATGCTGGGACCTCTCACAGTCCGGCAAATTCCGCTTACCTGCTGATACGCATCATTAAAGATGCGGTGAGCCTGCTCGAGGGTGACCCCAAAATAGGACTGCGCCCCGGTATCTCTTGCTACAAACATATAGTAGGGAACGATTCCCAGATTCACCTGCTTCCTCCACATATCTGCCCAAAGGTCATGATTATCATTGATGTTCCTGAGCAGGGGTGACTGACTGCGGATTTGTGCTCCGGTATCTCTTATCCTTGATATAGCCTCTTTTACAGCATCAGTTTCAAGCTCGCGGGGGTGGTTCAGATGTGCCATCAGTGCCACATGGATGCCACGGTCGCTTATCTTCCGGAACAGGTCCAGAATCTGCCCTGCATCGGGATCTGTCAGGAACCTGTAGGGCCAGAAAGAGAGCGATTTGGTACCTATGCGAATGGTCTTTAGCTGTGGAAGATCGGCTTCAAGAATGGCATTGAAATAGCGTTCCAGCACTTCGGCTCTCATCACCATGGGATCACCTCCAGTGAAGAGGATATCTGTAATTTCGGGATTCTCCTTCAGGTAGGAGACCATCAGGTTGGGCTGCTTCATTGCAAATTTCAGCTCATTGAGACCTGTGAACTGGGGCCACCTGAAGCAAAAAGTGCAGTAGGCGTGGCAGGTCTGACCCTGGGTAGGGAAGATGAGCATGATTTCGCGGTACTTATGCTGGATCCCTGTGAGTTTTTCTCCCTTCAGTGTCGGTACATTGTGCTCCAGTTGGCCTGCAGGATGCGGGTTCAGGTTGAGTCTTAGTTCATTGATATGTTTGGCCAGGTCTGCCTTACTCACCTTTTTCTCCAACATATCAGACAGGTTTCTGAATTGGGAGGGTTTCAGCATCCCTTTTTGAGGAAAATTGAGGATATACATGGGATCGTCCTGATAATTGTCCCAGTCGATCAACTCATTAACTACGTAATTATTGGTTTTAAAGGGCAGTACTTCTGATACTACTTTGATGGCATGAACCTGTTCCTGGCTGATGCGTCCGTAGGATGGTATTTTGTGTAAGTTATGTCTGGCGTAAACTTGATATTTCATAAGAACTCCTTTCAGGGATTATGCTGGCAGCTTTTCCAGGCGGACTGCAAAGTTACGAAAAATCGAGGAGAAATCAAAGGAATCCGCCTGTCACTGAGCATTACCGGGCTCTGTGATAGTGGATTACCGGAGCAATTCGAGACGGCTGGCGTCCAGTCTCAGAAAGATAAAAAGAAACATGGTGAAGGTCCACAGCGACGATCCTCCGTAGCTGAAAAACGGAAGCGGGATACCGATTACAGGAAGCAATCCGATGGTCATCCCCACATTGACCATAAAATGAATAAGCATGATGGAGATAAAACTATAGCCAAAGATCCTGCTGAAGGAGGACCTTTGGCGTTCGGCAAGAAAAATCATCCGAAGGAGGAATCCGGCGTAGAGAAGAATCACAAAAGTGGTGCCCAGGAAGCCCCACTCTTCTCCAACTGTACAGAAGATAAAATCGGTGCTCTGTTCGGGAACAAAATGCAGTTTGGTTTGCGTACCGTTCAGGTATCCTTTGCCTGAAAATCCACCTGAACCAATGGCAATTTTGGATTGGTTTACATTGTACCCCACTCCCTGTGGATCATCTTCCAGACCAAGAGTTACATAGATCCTGTGTTGCTGGTGGGGTTTCAGGACATTGTTCATGGCGAAATCCACCGAGATAATGAAGGCAACCGAGATGATCAGTCCGGCCAAGACTTGTAGCTGGACATATTCTCTCATCCGGAATCCTTTGACTGCAATCACCAGGGAAACCGGAACCAGGGTGGCCAGGCCAAGCATAAACAGGGAGAATTCTGTTTGCAGCAGATAATTTATCCCATAGAGCAGACCGAAAATCCCGGCAATCCATAAAGCATTGATCACCCCCTTTTTAAAAGATCGAGCCACGAACATGTACATGATCAGGCTGACCATGACCAGGATGAGCAGGATCAGGTCTTTGTCGAGAAGCAATGTGGTAAAAAAGAGCAGGCCCAGGGTAGCCAGCATCATCATGACATTTGCCGAAAAACCCTCCCTGAAAAGGACCAGTATAAATGCGGAATAGATCAGGACTGAACCGAGGTCGGGCTGAAGAATGATCAGCATGGGTGGTGCCAAGATGATGGCACCTGCTTGAACCAGGTGCCAGAACCTCCTGAGGTTGTAGTTGTAAGAAGTGAGAAGATTGGCCAGAGCAAGTGCTGTAATGGGTTTGGCAAACTCTGAAGGTTGAAGCTGAAACCTGCCGATAACAAACCAGCTTTTTGCTCCGTTAATCTCTTTTCCAAATATCAGCACCCCGAGCAATACTCCCAACAGAATCAGGTAGAGGAAATAGGAGAAATAGATGTAAAATTTTACATCGAGTACAAGCAGCAACATGGCCAGTACAATGGAGGCACCAATCCATATCAGTTGTTTTCCGAACCGTTGGGATAAATCAAAAATACCGCCGTCGGCTTCCATGATGTTGGCAGAGTAAATATTCATCCAGCCAAAAACCATCATCACCAGCCATAGAAGGATGGAGATCAAGTCCAGATTTGCGAATATGCTATTCCTCTGTACCATTAGCAGTTGTATCTTTTTTTCGTTCAGGCACCACCGGTTGCAGAAGCTGCATGACCCAGTTTTCATACCACGTTCTTTTCACCTCCCGGGTCAGGTACTTTTCGATCATCAGGCTTGCAATGGGTGCTGCATAGGTGGTGCCGAATCCCTGATTCTCCACATATACTGCAATGGCAATCTTTGGATCCTCTTTGGGGGCGAAAGCAATGAAAATGGAGTGGTCATTGCCGTGCGGATTCTCCGCAGTCCCGGTTTTACCACATACCCTGATCTCCGGAATTCTGGCATTTCTTGCAGTGGAACCAGCACCCCCGTTTACCACCAGGTCCATTCCTTTAACAATGGGCCGGTAATTAGAAGTATCGATGGTGGTGTAATTTCTTTCAAGGTAGGCTTCATCTATCTGATCCTCTCCCTCGATATCCCTGACCAGGTGAGGGGTAATGTAATACCCACGGTTGGCGATGGTGGCTGTCATGTTGGCCATTTGGATGGGGGTGATCAGCAGCTCCCCCTGTCCGATGGCCAGTGAGCGGATGGTCAGGTAGTTCCAGTGATTTTCCCCGTAAATCCTGTTGTAGTACGACGATTCGGGTACGTTTCCGTCAAGCTCGTTGGTCAGTTCAATTCCCAGGGGTTGAGTGAAACCCATGGAGAGAAGGTGTCTGCGCCAGTTATCATAGGACTCGGCTGTATTAGGGAATTTAACATCCTGCAGGGTGCTCTTCAGAACATTGATAAAATAGGTGTTACAGGAGTTCTGAATGGCCTCAATCAGGTTCAGGGGAGTGTCGTGCAGGTGGCACGCGGTATGGATATTTCCCACATAGAAACCATAAAAACAGCTGTGCTCGGTCTTCACAGAGATGACCTTCTCCTGCAGACCGATAAGAGCCATGATGGTTTTGAACGTGGAACCCGGGGGATACTGTGCCATCAGGGCCCTGTTAAAAAGAGGATTCAGCGTATCGGCTACCAGTACTCTAAAAGCACTGCTCAGGCTTCGGCCCACCAGCAGGTCTGGCGAATAGCCGGGAGCGCTTACCAGGGACAGTACCTCACCAGTGGCAGGTTCAAGGGCCACAATGCTGCCCACATAGGGGGACATCAGTTTCTCCCCATACTCCTGTAGTTCCATATCCAGGGTGGTGGTCAGGTTGTTCCCCACCTTCACCTGTACATCGAGCCTGCCACCCTGGTACGATTCAATGGTCTGGTTATGCACATCCTTCAGGAATATATTTTTACCTTTCTGTCCACGCAAATAGGATTCATAGGCTTTTTCAATTCCGGAAACGCCGATATAATCACCCAACTGGTAATACGGATCACTGTCCAGCACGGACTGGTCAACTTCTCCCACATAACCAAGAGCATGGGAAGCAACAGGACTGGTATACTCCCTGAGGGTACGGGTCTGTACATAGAATCCGGGGAACTGAAACAGTTTCTCCTGGAGAAGGGCTGCATTTTCGTAGCTGACCTGCTTTATAAACACCGAAGGGACGCGGTAGGAGTAAGACCTGGCTGCCCGGAGCCTCTCTTTGGCGTCTTCTCGAGTAATATCCAGTAAGCGGCACATTTCGGTAGTGTCGAAGGGTTCCAGTAAACGGGGGGTGACCATGATGTCGTAGGCGGCCTTGTTGTAAACTATGATCTTCCCGGTGCGGTCGTGGATCAATCCCCTGGCCGGATAGATGACCCTGACGCTCTGGGCATTGCTTAACGCATACTGTTCATAGGATTTGTCGACGACCTGGATATGGAAAAGGCGGATTATAAAAACCAAAGCCACGAGGATGATTGCTGTAGCAAAAACATACCTTCTGTCAGAAAACTGGTTCATCTATTTCCGGAATACAAAATACTGGCTGAGCACAATGGTTGAGGCGGATAACATTGAACTCAGGATCACCCGGAACAAGGTACTTAAAAATTCCTTCAACTGGAACACCTCCAGGTAGAAGAGCGCAAGGTGATGGATGAAGATAATGACCAGTGTATATTTCAGGAACCAGAGGAAACCATAATAGTGGATCCGTGGAAATGAATCGGGTTCGAAACCATCGCGGGGCGCCAGCAGGTCGAGCATATATGACCTGGCGAAGGCTGCCAGAACCGTGGCAGCTATATGCATTCCCAGGGTGTTACTGAAGAGATCCATGGTTAGTCCCAATGCAAATCCTGCAAGCAATTGCAGCCACCTGGGAGTTTCAAAGGGCATCAGAAGGATAAACAGCAGGTAGATATAGGGGACCATGTAACCATTGATCATCACATTGTCCATTACCAGCACCTGGAAGAGTACCACCACAAGAAACCTGACTATATTTCTGGTAATAATGTACATTACCTGTTCTGATTTTCAAGGTTTAGTTGTTCTTCCTGCCTGTAATTTCGAATCACATTCACATGGTACAGGCGTTGAAAATCGGTAAACAGAGATACCCTGATATCGTAAAAATTGCCCCGCTCCAGGGAGAAAGACTCGATGGTTCCCACCTCGATCCCTTCCGGGAATATGGAGGAGAATCCGCTGGTCAGGATGGTATCTCCCTCGGCAAGGGTCACATGAAAGGGGATCTCTGTAAGCACCGCAAAAAGGGGCGAATCGCCCTCCCATTGAAGAATCCCTGCATAGTTGTTGGATTTGATCTTGGCACTTAACCTGAAATCTCTGTTTATCACCGGGATGACGGTGGCGAAATTGGCTGAACTCTCCAGGACAATTCCCACCAGTCCCCCGTCAGAGATTACGCCCATGTCCCTGAAAACGCCCTGTTTTTTTCCTTTATCCAGGGTCAGGTAATTGTATTGTTTGTAGATGCTGTTGTGGACCACCCTGGAGGGTACAAAGAAGTAGTGATGCTCTCCCCTGAGCTCTCTGGTCACAGTGGCTGTATCGAGACTGCCACTGATCAGATCGAGCCTGTTCCTCAGTTCCATGTTCTCGTCCGCCAGTCGCTGGTTGACCTCCTTCAGTGAGAAATACTCCCTGGCACCATCTACCTTGCTGTAAATGTAGCCGGTGACTTGCCGGTTCAGATCGATCAGTCTGGATCGCTGGTAATGACTGCTCTGGACAATCAGGGTAATGGCAATTATCTCCAGCAGCAGAAACAACAGCAGGTCGGAATACTTCTGAAAAAACCTGAGCAGTGTCCTCATATTCTATATGTGATCCCCCTCCTAACGCATGAGGAAAGGGTACTTGTCCACATTTCTGAGGGCGATCCCGGTTCCACGGGCCACAGCCTGCATGGGGTCCTCAGCTATATGGAACGGCATGGAGATCTTCTCACCAAGCCTTCGGCCCAGCCCCCTGAGCAATGCACCGCCGCCGGCAAGATAGATGCCTTTTGTAACAATGTCGGCATACAGTTCTGGCGGAGTCTGTTCCAGAACCGAAAGGATGGCGGTCTCAATTTTTGAAATGGATTTGTCAAGGCAGTGACCAATCTCCTGGTATGAGATGGGAATCTCGATGGGCAGAGCGGTCATCAGGTTGGGCCCCCTTACATAAAAATCCTGGGGAGGCTCTTCCAATTCCGGAAGGGCGGAACCCACCTGGAACTTGATCTCTTCGGCTGTGCGCTCTCCAATCTTGATGTTGTGCTGGTGCCTCATATAGGTCTGAATGTCGGAGGTAAAACCATCTCCGGCCACCCTGATCGACTGGTTGCACACAATGCCTCCCAGGGAAATCACTGCAATCTCGGTGGTTCCCCCGCCTACATCGACCACCATGCACCCTACGGGAGCTTCCACATCCAGACCGATACCAATGGCTGCTGCCATGGGTTCAAAGATCATATACACATCGCGGCCACCCGCATGTTCTACCGAATCGCGTACGGCCCTTCGCTCCACTTCTGTACTGCCCGACGGGATGCATACCACCATCTTCAGTGAAGGAGTGAATAGCCTGCGTTTGGTATTGAACATTTTGATCATCCCCCTGATCATTAGTTCTGCAGCCTGGAAATCGGCAATTACACCATCTCGGAGGGGCCTGATTGTTTTGATAGCCTCGTGGGTTTTGCCGTGCATCTGCCTGGCTTTTTCACCTATTGCTATCAGTTTTCCTGAGTATTGGTCAATGGCAACTATGGAAGGCTCATTTACAACCACCTTGTCGTTGTGAATAATAATGGTATTGGCAGTGCCCAGGTCGATGGCAAGTTCCTGCTGGAATGAAAACAAACCCATATATTTCGTATTAGAAGATTAATGTTTAAAATGTCTGATCCCGGTGAAAACCATGGCCACACCGTGTGCCTCACAGTAATCGATGGAATCCTGGTCACGCACCGACCCGCCGGGTTGTACCACGGCCCTGATCCCCGCCTTTTCAGCGATTTCCACACTATCGGCGAAAGGGAAAAAAGCATCCGAGGCCATCACAGCACCCTCCAGGTTAAACTCGAAATGTAAGGCCTTTTCGATGCTTTGCTTCAGTGCATCCACCCTGGAGGTTTGTCCCACACCCGAGGCCACCAGCTGCTGGTTTTTGGCCAGCACAATGGCATTGGATTTAGTGTGCTTCACGATCTTGTTGGCAAATACCAGGTCTGCCAGCTGCTGTGGAGTGGCTTTAAGCTTGGTGGCCGGTTTCATCTCCCTTGCCGACTCGGTGGAGAGATCACGGTCCTGCAGGATCACCCCGTTGAGAATGGTCCGGATAATCTTGTCATTGCTTTTATGGTTCTTCTGAACCAGGATGATCCGGTTCTTTTTTTGTTTTAGTACCACGAGGGCATCTTTATCATATCCCGGGGCAATCACCACTTCGAAAAAGATTTTGTTCATCTCTCCGGCGGTCTCCGCATCGATAGTCCGGTTGGAAATCAGCACACCACCGAAGGCCGATACCGGGTCGCCTGCCAGGGCGTGGTTCCATGCATCCACGAGCTTTTCCCGACTGGCCAGTCCGCATGCATTGTTGTGCTTCATGACGACAAAGGTGGTCTCATCGAATTCAGTGATCAAGCCCACTGCCGCATCGATATCAAGCAGGTTGTTGTA
>JAGLPR010000155.1 GCA_023137255.1 Bacteroidales bacterium
CGGGACTCTTTTTCACTCACCTTCAGGGCACTCATCCGCTCGCCATCAAAGTACTTAAAAATCTCTGAGTCGTAGTGAGAAGAGACATTAAATGCCTCCGAGGCAAATGCCCTTCTATCTTCAATGCTGGTTTCTCCCTTCCCCGATTCAAGTAAGGAGAAGAGAGGATCATATTGTTCGCGGGAAGCTACCACCAGTACATCTTTGTAGTTCTTGGCTGCGGCCCTGATCAGAGAGATCCCGCCAATATCGATCTTCTCAATGATATCCTGCTCAGCGGCACCCGATTTCACTGTATCTTCAAAGGGGTAAAGATCCACAATTACCAGGTCGATTTCGGGGATCTGGTATTCGGTCAGCTGATCCAGGTCTCCCTTCTCCTCACGCCTGGCCAGAATCCCGCCGAAAACCTTGGGATGTAGGGTCTTCACCCTTCCTCCCAGGATGGAGGGATAGGAGGTAAGATCTTCCACGGCAGTGACCGGGATACCGAGATCACCAATAAATTTCCGGGTGCCCCCCGTGGAGTAGATGGAAATGCCCTGTTCATGTAGCTTTCTTACGATCCGGTCGAGTCCCTCTTTGAAGAATACCGAAATAAGTGCACTGCTGATCTGTTTATTTGAGGCCATTGGTTTTTGTGGATTGTTCTTCCTAATTTTAACTTTCTTTGCAAAAGAAACAGTTTCCGCTGAAATAAAGAAGTAAAACGAAACAATTTATCAATGATTATCATACGCCTGATTTGGGAGAGTCTTTTAATGGCAATAAAGTCGGTCACAGTAAACCGGCTTAGGGCAATGCTCTCCCTGCTTGGGATCACCATTGGTATATTTGCGATCATCGCAGTATTTACCATTGTAGACTCCCTTGAGACAAACATCAGGGAGAGTGTAAACAGCCTGGGGAGCGATGTGATATATATTGAGAAATGGCCCTGGGCACCGGAAGAGGGTGAGGAGTTTGCCTGGTGGAAATACATGAACAGACCACTGGCTTCATTTGATGAGTACGAATACATTCGTGAAAACAGCCGCGGTGCGCAGCATGTCTGTTTTCTCTCGGCAGTGGGACGCAGAATAGAGCATGGTAACAACAATGTGGACGGTGCTACAATCTTCGGGGTAACGGATGGGTTCCAGGATATCCGCTCCTTTGAATTAGAGAGTGGCAGGTACTTCTCTCCTGTGGAGACCGGTGCAGGCAGGAATGTGGTGGTGATAGGACAGAAGATAGCACAGGACCTGTTCCAGGGGGCGGAGCCTGTGGGCAAATATATTGAGATGCTTGGCCGGAAGGTAATGGTCATAGGAGTGCTTGAGAAGGAAGGGAAAGGTACTTTTGATGCCTTTATACTGGATGAAGTTGCCATCCTTCCCCTGGAGTTTTACAAAGGTTTTATCGATATCAGACGCGATATGGCCAACCCGCAAATCTGGGTCCAGGCCAAGCGAAATGTGGATGTGGAGGAACTTACCTTTGAAATAAAGCAGATGCTTCGCTCCTACAGGAGGTTAAAACCATCGGAGGAGGATAATTTTGCTCTGAACCAGACCAGCATCATCAACAACATGCTGGACCAGCTCTTTACTGTGCTTAAGATTGCAGGCTTTTTTATCGGGATATTCTCCATTATTGTGGGGGGATTCGGGATTGCCAACATTATGTTTGTGTCGGTGAAGGAACGCACCCATATCATCGGCATTCAGAAGGCACTGGGGGCAAAAAGGTTCTTTATTCTTACCCAGTTCCTGTTTGAATCGATAATGCTTTCGGTGGCCGGCGGCATCATCGGGCTGCTGATTATATTCCTGGGTGCCACAGCGATTTCCCTGTCAAGTGATTTTTCAATCTACCTGACCTGGCATAACATTCTTCTGGGGATCGGGATATCCAGTGCGATTGGTCTGATAAGCGGAATCTTTCCGGCCTGGCAGGGTGCCAGGATGGACCCGGTGGTGGCCATCAACACTTCTTTTTAAATAAATACGGTATAGAGGACCCTTCCCATCAGGAAGTAAATGAACAATCCCATGATGTCATTCATGGTGGTGATAA
>JAGLPR010000156.1 GCA_023137255.1 Bacteroidales bacterium
ATTCCGGCCCTGATGATGGCTCAAAACGATGCCATTGACAAGCTTTTTAACAAGTACAGCGGGAAGGAAGGAGTCACCACTGTAAATATAGGTCCCGAATTGTTCCAGATAGTAAAAGGGATGGAGATCGAGGATCTGGAGGATCAGGATATTCCCCTGGAAAAAATCAGCAGTGTCAGGGTCCTGACCATAGAGGATGAAGAGGGTTGGGAAAATGTGAACTTCTACAAAGAAATTAAAGACGATTTGGATGTCAGCAATATGGTAGAGGTAATCACTGTGAACGACGGTGGAGAGATGGTTCGCATGTGGATGCGGAACGACAACTCCAGGGTGCAGGAGTTCCTTCTGATTGTAGGAGGGGACGACAATGTGCTGGTCCACATCACTGGCGATTTCAGCATGAGTGACCTGGAAGAGATGGCCGGGTCCTTTGGAGATGATATCCACATCGATCTATAGATTTCATTAACTTGGAAGTTCTTTAACCTGTTGAAACAGCATGAAGTCCTCAGAATTCAAACTGTTGGTTATGCCTTACAGTTCCCGGTTGTACCGGATGGCTTTTCGCCTGATGAACAGCCGGGAGGAGGCTGAGGACATTGTCCAGGAGGTGTATGTGAAGCTGTGGGGAATGCGGAATGAACTGGACAAATATAACAGCATCGAGGCACTTTGTGTAAGGATCACCCGTAATTTATGTCTGGATCAGCTCAGACGAAGAAAAGTGAACCACGATGCCATGAAGGCGGAGAAACTCAGGGAGGATACTTATCCTGAGACGCCTTCAGAGAACCTCGAAAAGAAGGAGGATGCGGAACTTCTTC
Organism: Bacteroidales bacterium; assembly: GCA_023137255.1. GTDB lineage: Bacteria > Bacteroidota > Bacteroidia > Bacteroidales. The sequence goes on from JAGLPR010000156.1 coordinate 828, forward strand.
ATGCCCTGATATCAGCACTGCCCGAACCACAGCGGTCGCTGGTCCACCTGAGACACCTGGAGGGCAAAGAGTATGAAGAAATCGCCGGGATGGTCAATATGAATGTAAATGCCATCAGGGTGAGTATTTCGCGGGCCCGTAAACAGATGCGTGAAATGGTAGAAAAACAATATTCGTCATGGAGACAATAAAGGAGATACGTAAGTTGCTCAACCGGTTCTACCAGGGAGAAACCACCCTGGAGGAGGAGAAGAGGCTGCAGGAGTATTTCTCCTCCACCACCGTTCCGGAAGAGTTTATCCCGGACAGGGACCTGTTCAGATCCATGAAATCGGGGAACGAAGCAATACATGTACCGGTGGATCTGAATCAGAAGATTCTTGCAGGCATTGACCGGGAGGAGAGAAAGATGACCCGGACAAGGAGAATCTCTGTATTCTCACTTTCAGGACTGGCTGCAGGTTTGCTGGTGGTAATTGCACTTTACACGGGTTATTTCAGAAATGACAACTCGCCGAGGCTGGCAATGACAGATACTTTTGAGAATCCGCAGGATGCTTATGAGGAAGCCAGACGAACCCTGGCCTTTGTATCGGCCAAACTGAATACAGGCACCGGAGAACTGCAACATGTTCAGCAGGTAAGCAAGATTGCATCAGATCCTCTGAAATCGCTCTCAAAGATCAACAAAGGGAGCAGGGAGCTGAGCCTGCTGGGGCAGATTCAAAGGATAAATGATATTGAACAGTGAAGTCATAAAGTCGAAACTTAGATAACAATGAAAAACTTAGATACAATGAAACGGATAGTTTTGGGAGGGATGCTGATGATGTTCACTCTCTCCGCCTTCGGACAGAAATCAGCTGTTGACAAGGTATTTGATAAATACAGCGGAAAAGAGGGTTATACCACCGTCTATATTTCCAGCTACATGTTCAACCTGTTGAGCAGCCTGGAGTCGGACGACCCTGAATACAATGAGTTTAAAAAGGCGACCTCAGGGATCAGCTCCATCAAGATCCTTACCCAGGACGGCGGCAATTCAGAGTCTTTTGGTGAAGAGTTGATCGCCATGCTGCCCAGGAGTGAATACAAGGAGATGATGGTGGTCAAGGACCAGGAGGAAGAGGTGCTCTTTCTTGCCCGTGAGGAGGGAGATAAGATCATTGAATTCCTGCTGATCGTTAGCGGGGGCGGGGAGGATGCCCTGATTGCCATTCAGGGGGACATTGATATGGAGAGCATTTCAAAAATTGCTTCCGGCCTCGATATGCCTGGACTGGAGAACCTGGAGGAGATGGAAGACCTGCCTTAATAGCCGGGTCAGTAATAGAGTATCTTCTCTACTTTGTTGTTCTTCAGCCAGTTTCTGAGGATATGCCTGATGTCCCTGTTGTCCAGGGCGGGCTGGATGCACTCCAGCATCTCTTCAATACCCAGGTAGGCCTCGTTCACCGACAGGTATCCATAGCCCATGTAAATCCCCTTCTCAATCCGAACCAGGCTTCTTTCGTCCGGTTTCCGGCCACTGTCGATAATTAGCAGGTTTCCACGATCCAGTTGTAAACTGTCAAGCAAAGCTTCCGCACGCTTATTATAGGCAGAAACCGCCTCGCCCTGTATACACGCCCCGTTGCACTGCCTGATGGAGTGATGAAAGCAAGCTCCGTCGGTCTGATAGAGTCCGCTTAGTTTCTGGCAGAGCCAGTTTTTCCCCACCATTTTTGTCAACGCTTCTCTTGCCTCTTTTTTGTTGTTGAAACAGGTGACAGGATCTTGGGGAGTTTCAGAGATCTTCCTGAGGGCAAAGGTGATGTATCCATATTCATCTTTCCCTGGATAGAGTCCCCAGTAGGATGATGTGCGCTTCTGGGCCCGGTTGTAACGGGGCTTCTGATCCTTGATCTCTTTCGATTCTTTTAACAGAGCAATCAGTTCACTTCCAGTTAGATCATAGGAGATGGTGTGGATGCGCTGTTTCAGTTCAAGCGCTCTTTTGGTGGTGGTATTTCCAAGATGGGAGAGGACTCTGTGGCGGATATCTTTGCTCTTGCCTATATATAACAGCTGTTGCGAATCGTCGAAGAAGTAGTAAGTACCGCACTCCTCGGGCAGGTTCTGGATATCTTTGACTGTAAGGTGCTCATTCAGATTCTTGTATCTCCCTGAACGCTCACGGACCATCTCCACTCCAAATCCACCTTCCTGGTTGTTTTGCAGCATCTCAAAAAGCTTCACCGTGGCCAGTGCATCACCAGCAGCCCTGTGCCTGTCGTGGATTTCAATACCCAGATCCTTGCACAGTTTTCCCAGACTGTATGATTTGTGACCGGGAAAAATCTTCCTGCTCAGTTTAATGGTGCATAAGGTACTGCGGTCATATTCAAATCCGAGCTTCTTGAATTCGCTCTTGATGAAGGAGTAGTCAAATTTTACATTGTGACCAACAATGGTGTGATCTTCAGTCCGTTCTACTATCTCTTTGGCCACCTCGTAAAACCTGGGAGCATTGGCGACCATTTCGTTGGTGATTCCGGTGAGCCCGGTGATAAAATAGGGGATCGACTTCTCAGGATTGAGCAGGGTACTCCATTCATCCACAACTTTTTCTCCGTCATGGAAGAAGATGGCAATCTCGGTTATTTTCTCTGTTTTCGGACTCCCCCCGGTGGTCTCAATATCAAGTATGGCATACATTGATCACTCTCCAGCTGCACCAGAAACTACTTTTTCTCCTCCGGTGTGTCGTCTTTGGGCTTTTTGGCTGCTGGTTTTTTCGCAGCGGGTTTCTTGGCTGTTGTGGTTTTGGCAGCAGGCTTTTTGGCAACAGGCTTTTTGGCAACAGGTTTTTTTGCAGCAGATTTCTTTTCCTCAACCTCTGGCTTTGCT
>JAGLPR010000157.1 GCA_023137255.1 Bacteroidales bacterium
CCTTCTTCTCCTGGAAATGCTTGGTATCGTAATGCACTGCTCGCCAGGAGATATCAGGCCAGTCTGTTATTGCCATTCCTTTTACATGCAGTCCATGCCGCCCATTTTGTATTAGCTGCAACAGGGATTGTGTGCCATAGAACAACCCGGCTGCATCGTTTGCCTGGATGATCAGCCGGCCGGATGAGGTCTCAAGCCGGTAGCCCTGGTCCCCCACTTTTTCAGGAGCGCCCTGTCTTGTTAGTACAATGCTAGTTCCCGTAGAAACTTCAGTTATCCGGCATTCTACGTTCCATTGTTCACGGAGCTGGCGACTGAGCTCCTCAGCCGCAAACAGATCTTCAGGGTTTGCTCCCTGATCGATCAGGATATCAATCTGCTTTTCAAACACAAAATCCTTGCCTCCCATCTCAACTATTTGTGGGTAGGGGATAAGAGATATTCCATTGCGCCACAACTCGGTTTCAGCCGCAAAGGCAGCTCCGCTGTTTGTAAAGAATAAGGTAACAAACCCCAGAAAAAGGAAACAGGTATTTTTCATATTTCAAGAGATTCAAGAGATTCAAGAAATTTATCAGGAACCGAAGCGCAATAAATATGTGGAATTCCGCTTATCCAGTTTGATTTCATAATATTAAGGTGTTTTATTTTCTCCCGGTCCGTAGTCAACTTTTTTCACTGCCTCCAATTGCCTCTGCCTGTCTCCTGTAGTAAGATGGATATCCCGGTAACGCTTCAGGATTGGTGGGTCCGGTTCAGTAAGGAGTTTGTAAGTTTCTGGCCGGCGCGACAAAAAATGGATCGCTTTATGGTTGTCTGTTCCATTGATGATTGTCCACCATTCACTGTCGTAAACAGGTTCTTTTGAAAAATCGATCTCAGCCATGACAACCGTATCTGTTACTCCCGGCGCTTCGGCTACTACCTTACCATTAAAATCAATTATCCCGCAACCGTTGGAACCGAGTATTACAGGAGCAATATAGATATAGTTATCCATGGCACGGGTAAGGTAACGGGGAGCGCTTGCAAGGCTTGGTCCACTGTTTTCCCTTCCCATGGTGGGATTGAAAATAATATCTGCTCCCTTCAGGGCATAGATCGTGGTGATCTCCGGGAAACGGATTTCCCAGCAGGTGGCAATGGCAATAGTAGCAAAATCCGTTTCAAAGACCGGGTACTCATCACCGGTGGAGTACCCCCAGGTTTCCATAACAGGAAGCACGGTTTTGCGGTATTTACCCAGAATATTACCTTCGCAGTCGAAAATTACTGATGTATTATAAACCTTGTCCTGTTCCCGCTCACAAATCGGTGCAATAATATACATCTTGTAACGCCGTGCAATATCAGCCACACGGTCAGTCAGAGGTCCGGGTACAGGGGTGGCCAGGGAGAGAAAAAGTATCTCCCCGGTTTCGGGATCAGTAACATCAATATGGAGTCCATAGGGGCCGGTACCATGCATGTTCTCAGGACCGCAAACAATATCGGCTCCCATCCTTCCGGCTTGCTCGAAAAGACCCAGAAGCTTATTAAAATGAGCCTCGCTCTGCGGCCTCACCTTGGCATGATCATAGTCCGCCATAAATGGATCCTGAGCTGGCGACCTGCTGCCTTGGATCACAGCCACTTTTGCGATTCGTCGCGTCTGACTGTTTAGTGTACCGGTAAAACAGGAAATCAGTACATGTATAAGAAACAGGTGGAAAAATCTTACCTTCATTGGTTTACCTCCTTTACATATTAGTTTTTATTACAGGTTTCAGGTTGTACCTTGATTTTTTAAATTTTACCACCACGATTCAGGTATATTCTCGGTTCTACCAAATTCCTCCGGGGTACCCCGGGCAGGACCATAGTATACACTTCCTCCGTAAGTGGTCAGGAAAAGCATGTCGGGATTCCGGGAATCAGGCACCGGACAGTGTCCCCACTTAAACCGGTATCCCTCCAGTCTGCTCCATGTCTCACCACCATCATCGCTTCGATATGCCGCATTCTGGAAGGTGTTGATGAAAATTGTCCGGGAGTTCCTGGGATCAAATGCCGCAGCGTACACGCGTACCTTTTCATCAAAGAGCTGTTTCCAGCTTTCGCCACCATCCTCAGTTTTATAAACACCGCCACCAACATCTTCCCCGTCAACATGACCGGGCCAGCAGCTCAGATACATACATTGGGGGTTGTCCGGGTCGATCAGCAGGTCGCTTGGTGCATTGACACCTTCAGGCAGCGTAACCACCTGCCAGGTTGCAGCTCCATCTTCGCTGGTGTAGAGGGCACCGTCCACAACAACATCTCCTCTCCAGCCCCTGACGCAGAGCAGGAAAAGTTTGTCACCTGTAATACGAACCTGCCAGGCGTAGCGGTTGTCTCCAAGTCCTGAACAGGATTCAGACCAATTCAGACCGCCATCGGTAGTTTTGTAAACACCGCGGTTAAAAATGCTGACATACATAGTCCGGGCCTCTTCCGGACTTTCAGAATCGATTATCAGATGTGTACAGATGGATCTCTCCGGAAGTCCGGTATTACTCTTATGCCAGGTACGCCCGCCATCTTCGGAAACTGCCACTCCTCCGGTATAGCGTTCGAACATACCGTCGCCGAACTGAGAGGCTCGTGGCAGCGAATGTTTATTGGCCCAGGTGGACCAGACCCGCCCTTTAACATCAGGATCAAACACCAGGCTATAACATGTATTTACCCAATTCCCGGGTATTCCCTCTACAAGGTGATGCCAGGTTTCACCTCCATTGTAAGAGTGGAACAATCCGATATCAATGTATGATACTATTAGGTGGCCCTTTTCGAAGGGGTCGAAGCTCACTCCATAACAACAGGTCAGATCAAGTCCGGTGCTTGAGACCGAGCCATCCGGGTGGTTTTGGCTGCAGACCTGTTTCCAGGTGATTCCGCCATCAAGGGTACGATAGGCTCGTCCGAAATCTGTGGCATAGCAGATGTCAGGGTTGGAAGGTGCTACTCCCAGGGTCAGGACATGGCCGCCCCAGCCGGGATCGTAGCTGCGGTTGAGCCAGGACTCCTCGTAATTATCTGTCAGTACTTCCTCTGAATTGGCCGAATAGACAACTTCCCAGCTCTCTCCAAAATTCTCCGTCTTATATAGTTCATAGCGGACCAGAGACTTATTATCTGGCCCCGAAGCTGGAGTATAATCCGAGAGGTATACAACTTCCGGCCGGCTTTCGCATATATCCAGGGTCATGAAACGAGGTATCCGGCCAGCGGGAACATCATCAAGCAGACGATCATTGACCCTGGTCCAGTTTTCTCCTCCGTCTCTGCTGCGATAAATACCTCCTGTAAAATCTCCGCCTTTATCTCGTTCCACTTCAACGATGATATAGATAACAGTCTCTTCGTGGTTTGTTCCACTTTCTGCTGCACCGATCTGCCCTTCAGGTAGCAGGAGGCGTACCGTTTCACCTGTTCTTTCATTGATCCTCACACAGGCTTTATCTGTAATTACAGTGACCTCATCTTTTTTTCCAAACAAACTTCCCGGGAAAATTCCCAGCACCTTGCTTCCGGGAAAGCTGGCAAGAAGATTCCAGCTATCGCCTCTGTCAGCAGACCGGACCAGCATGGATGATTGTTCTTTGTTCTGTGGTCTCCTGTCAATATATAGTCTAAGGGGTGAAAGCCCGAGGAAAATAGTGCGGCTGTCGGCCGGGTCAACCCGGATCATATCAATCGAGCCATCAGGAGTGCCTGTTCCTAGAAGCTCGGAAGGAATGGTTGACATGGACTGTAATTTTTCGAGGTGCTTTATCCGGTCAATTTCAGGATAAATAACGCGCCAACTTTCCCCCCTGTTTTCAGACCGGTAGAGCATGCTCAGGCCTGAACCTCTGTCTTCATCATAGAGATACCCCCTGTTTGCTGCATATACGGTTTGGGGATCGGATGGATCGAACTCAAAATCCGTTGGAACCGTCATCAGGTTGAACATTCTCCAGTTTTCGCCGCCATCGTAAGTGACAAACGCTCCCGTCATGTCGCCCTTGGCGAAAATAAAATTTGTGTCAAAAGGGCTTATTGTCGGTATAAAAACTCCGCCTCCGGCTCCCGGTCCGATCACCTTCCAGCCTTCATTCAGTGAATTCACACCGGGAGCCTCTGATTTTGGACCGCTCATAGTACAGGCAAAACACAGGAACAGCAGAAATAAAACAAATGCCTTCCAAATAAGGAGTACAAGATTTCTGTTTTTCATTTTTAAAATAGTAAAACTAATTTAAGAATCACTTCTGATACCGAGATTGATTAATCCTTTTGTGAGACCATTTAAACGTTCTTTTTGATCTCTTTTTGGGTGTGTGCAGATCCTCTCTATACCTGGTACTTTTCTATTTACACTTTTAAGATATTCTCGAATTGTCATAACTGTATCGTGATTAATGTTCAAATAATCCAGTAACCGATAATCAAGAGTATCATTATATTCTTGTTTAGATACAGGTGGATCAAGTTGATGTAATACGTCAACGCACTGACCATCTGGTAATAAATGTTTGCATCCCTGACAAACTGCGTCAGCACCGGCAACTAATTTTATCTTAATATCCACATCAGACAATATTGCTTTTGCTACAATGTGCTGTGAATGGCCGTATGGGTGAGGCTTGTATTCAACACCTTGACCGTAACCGGTAACGATGTCTAAAATGTGGTGTGGTCTCAGCTTCATTTTACATTGATTGTCTGAGGTATATCTTCCAACCAGTTGTAATAAAGGATCTTCTCGTCAATCAGACGATCGTCAATATATATCCGAAATCCGGGCCGGTAGGTTCGTCCGGGCGGAATATAGACCCTGTCACCCTGCTCCCGTATGCCAAGATAGTCCTCAAGGGAGACCGGCAGGGAGGGATCAGTCTCACTTCCTGCTGCCAGCAAAACCTCCTCCCCGTATGGGACCAGTTCTACTGTAGCGCTGGCCAGCATCTCGCCGGTGCCCACCCGATATACTTTTTTACCCAAAGGCCAGCGGGGCTCTTCGGTCTCATCGGTGAGGAAAGGCTCGAAAACCATTGTTTTTTCGCGGGAGGTCATAAATTCCACTCCCACCTCGAGCTTGATCCACTCTCCAATACTAACTTCCGTATCAGGTCCCATACGGATTAAAGTTTCCCTGTGCTCCTCAGGACTTCCACTCCAGGCACGGTAAAAACCTACGAGCATGGCCGGGGAGTTGAGCGGTTTTACCTCCACTTCTCCTGCCGGAATACGAGCGACAATTCGCCCCACATTGTTCACCAGCAGTGCAGTCACCCGGGTGGGGCCGGGCAAAATAAACTGGGCCCGCGGTATTGTTTCGGTAAATTCCCATTTGCTTTGACCGTCTCGCAGTTGACGCCGGCTCAGGATATTGTAATCCACATGTTCTTCAGCACGGAGCCATAACCAGTAACCCTTGAGAGGCCTGGAGGATGAAAGCTGCACCCTGGCTATGAGATTGTATTTGGTCTTCTCCCAGTCAACCTGCACCTTGAAATCAACCGGCAGTGTATCCTCTTCACCCGGGTAGTAAAGAGGTTTGAGAGCTTCTCCGAAGCGCCATATTTCAGTCATATCGCATATTTCAGCCTGATCTGCCTCAGGTCTTGAAATTACCTCCTCCGGCTTACCATCCAGGTCATGGTCAAAAGAGAAAGTGTCAAAAAAACCATCATTATCACTGTCTCGGTAAGTGATTATCTCACGTACATAACTTTTGATGTTTTCAGGGGTCGGACGAAGCATGAAATGATCCCTCCGGCAGTCGGGGTCGCGGTACCATATTCCATCCTCAGCTTCATAAAGGTGGTAGAGGCTGTCTATGGGTGAAAGATAGAGTCTGAAGGCTGAGTTGGCGTCGCGGTCAAAATCACGGCGTGATCCAATAAATGCGGTCTTTGGGTCGAAATCGTGGTAATAACTCCAGATTCCCTCAAGACGGTGGCAGCTTACATCTTTGGTG